>CAUHLX010000090.1 GCA_959606705.1 uncultured Bacillota bacterium
AAGGAGCATCTGGAGCAATATGAGCCGCTCTTCCGGCTGTATGGCCAGCGTATGGCTACCAAGGCGAAGGAATTATTTTAAAATATTTTTAAAGTCCGTTTACTTTTAGACTCATCCTTTCTCTTTAGTTGTTAGACTTGCAAGTCAATACAGCAAATGGAAAGGATGTTTTTTATGGCAAATCCCACAATCAGAGATTCTGTCATCAGCGGAACTGTCGGCGCAAAGCTGAACAGCTCAGTCCCTATTACAGGCCTGTCCTTCCGGCGCAGAGATGAGCGGCCCTATATCTATTCCAATTACCCTGAAGCGATGGGCAAAGATGGCAAAGGAGAGGCTTACGCGGAAAAAGGATATTATATCAACAAGCAGCAGATTGACGCGGGAGAGGCCCATATCTTCTTCTCACACACCAATCACACTTCCAATATCTATAAGTTTGGTATCCAAGCCTATAACCCCTCCGCAAACCCCATCACCTTTACAGTAAAGAAATCCGCCTATACCGCCGGCTGGGATTCGGCGGGAACCATCAGAGATTTTTATCAGTCCAACAATAATATCAGCCAACCAATCGATAAAGCAAAATATTGGTGGTTCTGCAAGGACCAGACTATTAAAGCGAATAATCCTTTTAACGGCATTTACCGCATCCAGACCACCGGCCCGGTGATCATCACCTCCTATGTCTATTCCAATCTAAGCAATATCGATGGGAATGAAAAAGCTTTTCCCCGTAATACGACTGTAGCTACCAGCTTAGGTCCGGTAACCGGCCTTGGGAAAGGCTATGTGATGCTTCCCACGATCAACCTCTCCATCGGCGGCACGGACTATGACTTAAGCCAGAAGCCGTTTCATTATCACATCGCAGATGATAATAATCCGATCTACAATTCCAGCACTGGCATCGGGGATCTCACCCCGATCAAATGCGTGACGGGTGAGACGGTCACCACCGGCCTGGGCAACTATACGACGGAGTACTCCTTCACGGTCAAGATCAACAACAACACGACCGCCGCGAAAACCGTTTACGGTTTTACCAGCGCTACCTCGGGCAGACCCTGCATTATATCCGGCGGCAGCGTTTCAGCGAAGGATCTGCAGGATTCCAGCTGGCGGTTCTTTCAGGAGTCCATTCCCGCCAAGACCACGAAGGAATTCCAGTTTTCCATCGCAAACGGCTCCTATGGAAACGGGGCCCTGGTCAACGCCTTCAGCCTGAACGCGAACATCAAATAAGGAACCCAAAAGCCAGTACCGTACAGGTACTGGCTTTTTTAACAAATTCTTGCAATTTCCAACTGAAAGTGCTATGGTTGCCTTGAGGGGAGATAACCAACACATGACCGCTCCTGGAAAGCTGACAGGGGCAACATCCGAGGAGGAATTGGTATGAAGCGACTTTTTTCAGCGCTGTGTCTTTGTCTGTTTCTCTCATCCGCCCTGTTCCCGGCAAATGCTATGGTATATTATTCCGGCGGCATCCCCTACGGGATGGGCGAGCACGCCTCCGTCTATTACCAGGGGCAGTATTATGAGAGGCAGAGCATGCTCGGTGACGATCAATTGGTTCTAAAGCTTTGCGCCGACAACGGCTGGACGCCGGCAAGCAATCTTACCTATCTTACACAGTTCCGATTTATCAACGGGAAAATCTACAATAAGGATTACCCCAACGGCCTGCCGCAGTACGACTGGCTTTTAAACCGGCAGGAATACGTCTTTGAAATGGGCCGGGCGGCCGCTTTCCGCCGGGCATTTCCCACTTCTGAGGTTCCGCCCTACGCCGTCTTTACGGATGTGTATCCCGCGGAGCATGAAATTGACGAAGCACTGCTGATGGTCTCGAATCCCAATCCCCGCTGGTATGACGACGGCATCCGCGTCTGCGTTCGGGAGGGATATTTTACCGGCTATTATGACGGAGTTACAACGAATTTTAAAAAGCCGGGTGAAGAAGGATATGAAGAGTATAAGCGCTATTCCTTCCGGCCGGAGCGGACGATGACCCGGGCAGAGGTGCTGTCAACGCTGATGCGCACCAGCTATCCAAAGGTTCGTGACTACGGGCATTTCTATTATGATGTTCCCGAGACGGCCTGGTATTACGACTGTGTGGAGCGGGCCTTTGAAGCGGGTTTTATCGATGAATCTACGGACGCCTTCAACCCGGACGGCCCGGCCACCCGGGAGTTTGCAGCCCAGCTTTTATCTCACGTGATGAAAGGCTCTTCGTCAGATGTCCCTCTCTCCTTTACTGATGCGGCGGATCTTGCACCTGCCTGCCGGGACGGCGTTCAGAAATTACTGAACGGCGGGATTCTCCACGGTTATCCCGATAACACCTTCCGGCCCAAAGCGACAATTACACGCGCTGAATATGCGCAAATGTTGGGAACCATCATCGACCGGGATCTGCTGACCGGCGACACGGTGAATGAGATTTACGCAAAAGAGTATTCCCGGCGGTACTTCGAGGCCTCGCTCGAGGAGCAAGAGTTCTTTCATGATGAGGACATTCCCTACCCATTCTATGGTTGATTTTTCTCAACTTCAAATTGATATTATAAAAGATCACTTGGAGATCTATTCCGGTGATCTTTTATCTTTTAAATTGTTTTTCATAAGAGATAATCGCATATAATTCTATTTTTATTTAAATATTTTACATCAATGATACCCGTTGTGATAATATCTAAAAACACATACTGCTTTTCAGCATTTTACCGGTTTACAATAACTATCCATTTTTCTCTTTATATTTTAGAACCGAAATAGATAGGAGAGAAAAAATATGGATATTAACACAGAGTTATACTCTCTTCTGCTAGCCGCTAAAAGTCATGATCAGCAGGCTTTGCTAGAGTTAATTACAAAATTTAGACCCCTAATCAAAAAGTATGGCTTTTATCTTCAATATGAAGACGCAGAACAGGATCTGACCGTTGCTTTGATTGAAATATTCAACCAGATGCCAGCGAAGCTTTTCGACGGCGAGATAAGCACATCCGTTTTTGCTGCGCTATCCTATATTAAAAAAGCAGTGAAAAATGAGTATATCGCTCTGTCAAGAAAGAAACGGATCGATTTCCGCCACTATATTTCTTATGAAGACTACTTGGAAGTCCCCGAATCAAATGATTTTACAAGTGATGTGGAATTCATCATTCAGCTTGACCACACAGCCCACTTTTTAAGCTCGGCACAGTTTCAAATTCTTCTTTTAAAATATTACTACGGATATAGTGAAACTGAAATCGCACGGAAATTACATATTTCGAAACAAGCGATCAGCCAGGCTCTCCGGAGGGCAATGAAAAAACTTTTGGGAGACGGGGGCTTACAATGAATACGCTTAAGTTGCTCTTTTCGGCTGTCTGCGCCTGGCTTTCTGCAAAACTTGGAATTTTGGCCCCTCTTCTTGCAGTTTTATTTATTGTTTTGATTGTTGATTATTTAACAGGAATGATATCGGCATTTACAAATCAAGAGCTCAACTCGGAAATTGGGTTACGTGGTATTTTCAAAAAATCACTCTACATTATTTTGGTCTTGCTTGGATTAATTGTAGATTGGCTCTTTCTACTGCTTTCTGATTCTCTCCATTGGGATATTTCCATGACAACCTATTTTGGAATTCTAACAGCCATCTGGTTGATCATCAATGAACTAATCAGTATTTTAGAAAATTTGGGACGGATGGGTATCCCACTGCCTGCTTTTTTAAAAAAAGCGATCAAGAAACTGCGAGATGATCTTGACCAAAATTCTCAGGCAAAAAAATGAGACGCCTCGTCCCTCGAACATTGACTTACCCTCCCGATCATTGTAGAATAAGATTCTAGTATCAATGATACAAGAACTAGAAGGAGGTCAACTTCATGCAGCAGGACATGATCATTATTTTAGACTTGGGCAGCGAGCAGAATACGCTGATTGCCCGGGAACTCCGCGCCTTGGGCGTATACAGTGAAATCCACCCCCACGACATCACCGCCCAGCAGCTCAGTGAGCTGCCCAATGTCAAGGGTATCATTTTAAACGGCGGCCCCAACCGGGTGGTGGACGGCGTGTCCATCGATGCGGGAGACGCGGTTTATCAGAGCGGACTTCCCCTGTTCAGTGTGGACCATCCCGGCAGAAAGGCCTCTGAAACCGTCTGGCCTGCTGATGAGGCGTCGCGCAAAAAGCTGCTCTCCGACTTCGCATTCAATGTCTGCAAGGCGGGCAAGAACTGGAATATGAAGAACTTTATCGCCGACCAGGTGGAGTTGGTCCGCCGGCAGGTGGGTGATAAGAAGGTTCTGCTCGCCCTGTCAGGCGGCGTGGACTCCTCTGTTGTGGCGGCGCTCCTCATCAAGGCCATCGGCAAGCAGCTCACCTGTGTCCACGTCAACCACGGCCTGCTGCGTAAGGGCGAGCCAGAACAGGTCGTACAGGTCTTCCGGGAGCAGCTCCAAGCAAATCTCATCTATGTAGACGCCGTGGAACGCTTCCTGACGAAGCTGGAAAACGTAGCCGATCCGGAGCAGAAGCGCAAGATTATCGGCGCGGAATTTATCCGTGTCTTCGAGGAAGAGGCCCGGAAGCTGGATGGTATTCAGTTCCTGGCCCAGGGCACCATCTACCCCGATATCGTGGAGAGCGGCACCAAAACCGCAAAAATGGTCAAATCCCACCACAACGTGGGCGGTCTTCCTGAGGACTTGCAGTTTGAGCTGGTAGAGCCGCTCAAGATGCTCTTCAAGGATGAGGTGCGGGCCTGCGGTGTGGAACTTGGCCTGCCCGACAGTATGGTCTATCGGCAGCCCTTCCCCGGCCCCGGCCTGGGTGTGCGCTGTCTGGGCGCCATCACGCGGGAGCGTCTGGAGGCGGTCCGGGAGTCGGATGCCATTTTGCGGGAGGAATTTGAGAGAGTCGGCCTTGCGGGGAAGGTCTGGCAGTATTTCACCGTCGTTCCCGACTTTAAGTCGGTGGGCGTGCGGGACAATGCCCGCTGCTTTGAGTACCCGGTGATTCTCCGGGCCGTCAATACTATCGACGCCATGACCGCCTCTGTAGAACAGGTGGAATGGCCGGTGCTGGAGCGGATCACCGAACGGATCACCCATGAGGTGCCGGGCGTCAACCGCGTATTATATGATTTAACCCCCAAGCCCGTCGGGACTATTGAGTGGGAGTAAATACAAATTGCCTCAGAACTTAACAAGTTCTGAGGCAATATTTATTCTTATGGGGATTGACAACTAATTCCAGTGTGCTAAACTGAAGTCAACGAAGGAGGGATTGTTATGAAACGGAGTCTCATGTTACTTATGATGCTGATTCTGCTATTCTCGATTTGTCCCAGTGCAGATGCAATTGTATTGCCGCCCCGCGGTGCAGATTACGAGATGGGAGAGCTTGCCCCAGTACTATACAGGGGTGCATACTATCCCCTTCAGTCCGCAAACGAGTGGCGCTATCTGTCGGATTGCATCCTGGAGGAAAATCATCTCCCTCCGGCTGAGCGGGGTCTGGAGGGGCCGATGCATTTTATGAATGGGAAAATCTATTACCGGGAGGAGCCCAATGGTCTGGAAGGCTGTGACTGGCTTCTCACCGAAGAGGAGTATGTCTATGAAAACGGCCGTTACCAGGCCTTTTGTAGGCAGCTTCCGCAGGCAGTGAGCTGGCAGTATCGGGCTTTTGAGGACTTCGATACCTCCTGCCTATTTACCCTGGATTACAGATCGGGTTCCGACCAGCCCATCCCCGTGGAAAACCGGTTGGAGCCCTCTGCCCCCTGGTATGCAATAGGAGTTGTCGAATCGGTAAGGGAGGGATATTTTCAGGGGGAACGGATCGCCGCCCCGGAATCTGAGCTTGGGTATGTATGTTATCTGAGGCCGGAGGCCACCATGACCCGCGCCGAGGTAGTGACTACCATTATGCGGTCCAGCTTGCCCAAAACTCAAAACTATGACGGATGTTATCAGGATCTCGTGCAGGCAGCCTGGTATGGGGACTTTGTCAAGCGGGCCTATGAGGCGGGACTACTGGAGCGCGGGGACCTCTTTCAACCGAATGCGCCCGCCACCAGGGAATTCGTCGCTCAAATGCTCTCACACCTGGTGAAACAGGGAGAGCTATCGGAGCTTTCCTTTTCAGATAGTGCATCCATCTCCCCAAATTCTCTGGAGGGCATTCGACGTCTCTGTCAGCTCCAGGTGCTTCAGGGATATCCGGATAATACGTTTCGGCCGAAGCAAACTGTGACAAGAGCAGAATATGCTGTGATGTTAGGAAGGCTGATTGAAGGAGATCTGCTCTCTGTGGATACGCCCAACCGCGCTTTCGCCAAAGCATACACCCAGGCATATTTCGAGGCCTATCCAGATCAGGCCGCCCGTAACAGAGCCCTGGGTTATACGATCTTTATCGACCACTTTGGAGAGGATATCCCCTATCCCATCTACTGAGCAACCCAAGTAAAGAGTGGAGCCGTTGCGGGCTCCACTCTTCAAACTATTTACACAGGACTCGAACCGTCTGGTTTGAGACTAAACATATGGCTTACTGCACCGCACCCATAAGATGCAAGCATATAAGTGTAGTTCAGTGTTTTACTGGAACCTGCAGGGATTGTCTCCTCCATAAACCGCCATGTGGTATTAGTCTCCAAATTTTTTCCTACCGTATTGGCCGACTTGATTGCAACTCTTGCATTATAGGAACTTACAAAACCATACAACGTCTTAGCCGCACTGGTTTTATTTTGAATATTTATTGTGTAGACATACCGTGTCCCCCAATTGCCAAGGTTATTTCTCGGGGATGCAGCGTTGTATCTAGCTACTGAACCATCCTGTAAAGTTAGCGGAGTAATATCGGCACCAGCGTCTGGATTATTGGGTTCTCCAGTCATGAACCAGTAGTTATTTTTCCCTAAATTCGACATACCAGATACACTAGAACTGTCAATTGTAAGATTGACGGTTTTAGATAAGACATCTCCTATTCCTGCACCGGAATATTTGTCCTTGTTCCACCCATTTGTGGGATATACAAAAATGGATTCATTACCACTAATATTGGTTTTCTTTTGGAAAATATAAATCGTTACAATAACCTCGCCAGTGGAATTAAAAAGCAGATGTCCGCAAAATGGCAAAAATGAACTAGACGGAATATCATGCTCTTTGATCCACCAATTACCATATCCTGAGATGGTTTGCTGGGTAATAGCAGAGTCGTCCAGAAATGTCTTTGCCGCGTCGTAGGAATTCCAGCCAAGTACATTTCCATATTTCAGTTTCTTTACAGTAATCGGATTCGCTCCTGTATTGTAGATTTGAATACCAAATTTAAATGATCCGGTGTAGTTTGAATGCGAATAAAAAACATTTGTGTCTCCTGCCGGAACTTTTTTTTGGAAAACACAGCGGCCGCTTTCGGCAGTGGCAGCGGTATTCCCAGTCAAGACTTTGATTTCCTCCGGATAGTTTACACTAATGAATGGAGTACTATTTCTAGAATAAGTTGCGGTATCTCTTGTAAGACTCTGAGCTTCTGCCTTGTTTTTCACCAACCAATTTAAGTTAGAGGTCGCATTTTTAAGAGTGAAATTCGCCATTTTTATCTTCCTTTCATAATCATATGACTTGCAAGTCTACTAATTAAAGAGAAAGAGACCTCCAAAAAGTAAACTACCTATCCTTCAATTTATATTACAATCTTGTTACAATGATTTGATAACATTATATAATCTGACCCCCAAGCCCGTCGGGACTATTGAGTGGGAATAATCGGAATACTCTCCCAATTGACAACGCATTCGGAACGTGATACTATTATAAAAAGCGTCGAAAGAGACTGACGCTGCACTTCCTGTCATCAGAGAAGGGACGCATTTGCTGTGAGCGTCCCCTGACGGACGCAGCCGATACCACTCTGGAGCTGCGGCGCGAAGCAAGTGCCGCCGGCTGACCCACGTTACCGGGTTATGAGCCAAAATCAAGGTGGAACCGTGCCATACAGGCACCCTTGGAATTTCCGAGGGTGCTTTTTTGCACCCTTCGATAAAGAGAAAGGAAGGATCGTGACTATGAAAATCATCTATAAAGACGGTACTGTTGCCGAGTGTCCGGAGGAGGAGAAGCTCCACGTAATCCGGCACACCGCCGCCCATGTGATGGCCCAGGCCATTAAAAGGCTGTATCCCCAGGCTTCTTTCGCCTATGGTCCCGCAACCGACAACGGATTTTACTATGATGTGGATCTTGGAGACACCACGCTCACCGATGAGGACCTGGCGGCCATCGAGGCGGAAATGCGTAAAATCACCAAGGAAAATCTGCCGCTCAAAGCGTTTATCCTCCCGCGGCCCGATGCGATTCAGCTGATGAAGGACCGGGGTGAGACCTACAAGGTGGAGCACATCGGCGACCTGCCCGACGACGCCGAGATCAGCTTCTTTCAGCAGGGCGAATATGTGGATATGTGCGTCGGCCCCCATCTGACCTACACCAAGGCGCTGAAGGCGTTCAAGATCACTCAGCAGTCCGGCGCCTACTGGCGGGGAGATAAGAACAACAAGATGCTGACCCGGATCAATGGCATCGCCTTCCCCTCCCAGGAGGAGCTGGAGGCCCATCTGAAGCTGATGGAGGAGGCCGCCCGCCGCGACCATCGGAAGATCGGCAAGGAGATGAAGCTGTTCATGCTCTGTGAGGAGGGCCCGGGTTTCCCCTTCTTCCTGCCCAACGGCATGACGCTGAAAAATACTCTGGTTGACTACTGGCGCGAGCTGCATCATGATAACGGCTATGTGGAGGTTGCCACGCCCCTGATTATGAACCGCCACCTCTGGGAGACCAGCGGACACTGGGATCACTACAAGGACAATATGTATGCCACGAAAATCGATGACGAGGACTACTGCATCAAGCCCATGAACTGCCCGGGCGGCGTCATGGTCTATCGCAGCGAGCCCCACAGCTATCGGGATCTGCCGCTGCGCATCGGAGAGCTGGGCCTCGTCCACCGCCACGAGCTGCGGGGCGCACTCCACGGCCTGTTCCGGGTGCGCTGCTTCACGCAGGATGACGCCCATATCTTCATGCGGAAAAATCAGATCACGGAAGAGATCACAAATGTCGTCCACCTCATCAACCAGGTGTACACCAAATTCGGGTTCAAGTACTTTATCGAGCTCTCCACCCGTCCCGAGGACAGCATGGGTTCGGACGCCGACTGGGAAGCCGCGACAGAGGGTCTGAAGGGAGCGCTGGACCAGCTCGGTCTGGAGTACACCATCAACGAGGGCGATGGTGCTTTCTACGGTCCGAAAATCGACTTCCATCTCCAGGATTCGATAGGTCGCACCTGGCAGTGCGGCACCATTCAGCTGGACTTCCAGATGCCGCTGAACTTTGAGCTGGAGTATACAGACGAAAACGGCGAGAAGCAGCGGCCCATCATGATCCACCGGGTCTGCTTCGGTTCTATCGAGCGTTTTATCGGCATTCT
>CAUHLX010000091.1 GCA_959606705.1 uncultured Bacillota bacterium
GATTCCGGCTAAGGGGCCCATGAGCGCCATCTTGATGTTGCGGATTTCCTTGGCGCTGGTGTTGAACAGCCCCAGGTCCAGATGGAACGTATCTCCCGCCTGGACATAAGAACCGCCGTAGCGGTAGGATTCCACCATCAGCTGGGGTGTCTTGACCCCGCCTCCGCTGGTGTTTTCCGAGGCCTTAACCAAAATCCCGGCGTATTGGCTCACCGGCGTTGCCGAAGAACCTTCGCTGACGTTCATGGGTTCAACCGTGATCTTGATGGGATAATTCTTCTCCGCCGCGTCGTCGTTGGAAAACAGAGTAACGCTGTAACTTTTAGAGCTTCCCTTGGCAATCACCGTTTCGGCGAATACGCTCTTGCTGCGGTTGATGATCCCCTCCGTTGGCTCTACCGTGATCTTCAGGTTTTTCGCGTCCGTCTTTCCCCGGTTCGCAACCTGGAAGCTCAAAACAAAATCCTCTCCCGCTAGAGTCTGCTGAGGAAGGCTCATGCCGGTGATCTCGATATCCCGCATGGAAACGCTTTCGCCGTTTCCGCCGATCACCGGGATGTAGAAGGTTTTCTTCACGGTCTGCGCTCCGTTTCCGGAATCCGCCCCGTTGATTTCCACCTCGATGGGATAGCTTTTGTTGTCGATGGCCTCGTCCGCCGTCACTTTAAACTCCGCTTGATATTGATCCCCAATGGCCATATAGCCCAGATTGATGGAACTGGGTCCGCTGGCAATGGACAGCTTCTCCGGCAGATTGAGCTTGACCTCCGCGTTCTTTAACAGCGTGTTGCTGCTGTTGAACAGGTCCAATTTTATGGTATTGCTCTGACCGGCCAGAATCCCGTCGGCATTGCTCAGAGTATATTGAATGTCCACGGATGCGTAATAATTGCCCGTGTAGTCTTTGCCCGGAGAGGTGGTTTTTTCAAAGACCATAATATGACCGGTGTACGATACGGAGCCCTCCCCGTTCTTTACCGTAACGTTCACATCGATATCACTGTCCGGGTTGGCGTTGCGGTCGATGTCGACGCTGAAGGACACCGATTGACTGCTTTGGGCATCCAGATTGATGCTCTTTTCTTTATCGCCTTTCAGCGTTCCCCCTCGTCCTACGTCTACCGTGACCGTGCAGCCGTTCAATGGCTGATTCAGTTTATTTTCAATCACGAACGTGATCGATGTGTTGCGGTCCTGCTGGCCCATACTGGTGCCTTCCTGACGGATGATCACATTCCCCGACCCCCAGCCGGCCGCATACGTCTGCGGCACTCCCAGCGTCCCGCACACCACCAGGACAGCTAACAGCGCGGCCGCAAATCTGCTCAAGCGATTCTTTCCTCCCACATTCATCGTTCTTCCTTCTCCTCCCTGTGCCCCTGATTTACCGTATCCGTTTCGTGGAGCTGTTCCGGCTCCTCCAACTGGGCGAACGCATCCCGCTCCATGACGTGGAGGATGTCGCCGTCCTGTATGGTCACCACCCGATCCGCGTAAGATGCGATGCTTCGGTCATGCGTGACCAGGATCAAGGTCTGCTCATGTTCTCTAACGATTTCCACGATGAGATCCATCACTTCTTTGGTCGTACGCGTATCCAGATTCCCCGTGGGCTCGTCCGCGAAGATGATCTTGGGATTTCCCACCAGCGCCCTGGCGATCCCCACTCGCTGCTGCTGCCCGCCGCTCATCTGAGACGGCTTTCGTTTTTCGTAGCCCTTCAGGCCTACCGAAGCCAGCATCTCCCTGGCCATCTTGTCCCGTTTCTTTTTTTCCATGCCTCGAAAGATCAACGGGAGGCTGACATTTTCCAGCGCCGTGAACATGGGCATCAGATAATACGCCTGAAAGATAAATCCGATGTTCTTCTGACGAAAGAGCGTCACTTTTTCCTCATTGAGCTTGTGAACCGGGACCCCGCCGATCAAGATCTCGCCCTTCGTAGGTTTTTCCAATCCTGCCACCATGTTTAGAAACGTGGATTTTCCGGAACCCGACGTCCCCAAAAAACAAACGATCTCTCCGCGATAAATCTCCAGGCTCACGTGGTTGAGCGCCACCACTTTTTCATCGCCCATGCGGTAGACCTTCCGCACATCCTTCACCTGAATGAGCGGCTTTCTCTCTTCTGTTTTTTCCATCTTTGCGACAATCCCCTTTTGCACCTTGATCGGATAAAAATTCACCGCAGAAAAGTCTCTGGGTATTAGACGTACACGATGCGCAAATAGTTTCATCGTTTTTTCTTTTTCCCCTGATTTCTCCCAATTTTCCGATCCCGCATGAGCGCTTCGACAAAAAACGCCCGACATGGGTACATTGTACCATGCCGGGCCTCTCTTTGCACCGTTGATTTATATGATATTTTCATTACATTCCGGGACTAATCCAAAACCACCTTATGGAAGGTTTTCTTGCCCTTCTTGATCAGCAGTTCCCCGTCGCGGAACATGGCCGTGGTCACGGTCATTTTCGGGTCGGTCACCTTTTCGCCGAAAATTGCCAAGCCGCCCTGTTCGATGGTGCGGAAGCCTTCGCCGTTGCTGGGGACCAGCTTGAGCTCCTTGATCAGATTCACCACGCCCATTCCTTCCCCCTCAAAGAGAGCGGCCTTCAGCTTTGTGGTGGGAACATTGTCCAGATTTCCGTCCCCTGCAAACAGCGCCCGGGCCGCGTCCTGAGCCTTCTCCGCCTCTTCCTCGCCGTGAACCAGCTTGGTCACCTCGTAAGCCAGGATCTCTTTGGCATGGTTGATCTCCGCGTCCTTCAGCGATGACAGCCGCTCCACCTCGTCCATGGGCAGGAAGGTCAGCATGGACAGACAGGTGTGGACGTCCGCGTCCTCCACGTTTCTCCAATACTGATAGAACTCGTAGGGAGACGTCTTCGCCGGGTCCAGCCACAGCGCGCCCTTTTGAGTCTTGCCCATCTTCACACCCTCGCTGGTGGTCAGCAAGCGGAAGGTCATGCCGTATACCTGATCGCTCATCTCACGGCGAACCAGATCCACGCCGCCCAGGATGTTGGACCACTGATCATCTCCGCCAAACTGCATCTTGCAGTCATATCTGCGGTGCAGCTCCAGGAAATCGTAAGACTGCATCAGCATGTAGTTGAATTCCAGGAAGGACAGTCCTACCTCGAGACGTTTTTTGAAGCATTCCGCCCGCAGCATGTTGTTGACGGAAAAATGCTTGCCGATATCCCGGATAAATTCCACATAATTTAGGTCCAAAAGCCATTCGGCGTTGTTCACCGTAATGGCCCTGTCATCGGAAAAATCGATGAACCGGCTGAAGGTTTCCTTGAACCGTTCACAATTTTCCATGACGGTCTGCTTGGTCATGAATTGTCTCATATCCGTCCGGCCGGAAGGATCTCCCACCATGCCGGTGCCTCCGCCCACCAAAACGATGGGAGTATGCCCGTACTTCTGCATGTACATCATGATGATGATCTGCATGAAGTGTCCGACGTGAAGGCTATCGGCGGTGGGGTCGAAGCCGATGTAAAACTTGATCTTCTCCTTACCCAGCAGTTCTCTCACTTCCTCTTCGTGAGTCACCTGCTTAATGAAACCTCTTTCTTTCAAAACGTCATAGACGTTGTCGTATTTGCTCACATTGTCATTAATCTTGTACATTTTTTCACCAACCTATCAATCGTTTATTTGTATTCTACGCTTCGGCTGTTATGGGAACCGGTTCGGCTATTTCGTGCCATAAAGGCGATCTCCCGCGTCGCCCAATCCCGGCACGATGTAGGCGTGCTCGTTGAGATGGCTGTCCTTGCCCGCCACGAAAATGTCCACGTCGGGATGTGCGTCCTGCACCACCTGAATTCCTTCCGGAGCCGCGATCAGACACATCAGCTTGATCTTCCTGGCGCCTCTCTGCTTGATCATCTCGATGGCCGCGCTGGCGGAACCGCCGGTGGCCAGCATGGGGTCTACTACGATCAGCTGCCGAGTCTCGATATCCGAGGGAAGCTTACAGTAATATTCCACCGGGCGTTTGGTTTCGGGATCGCGGAACAATCCGATATGCCCTACCTTCGCGTTAGGTACCAGGGAAAGCATGCCGTCAACCATTCCAAGACCCGCGCGAAGAATGGGCACGATGGCCAGAGACTGGCCCGCCAGCATCTTCATCTTGGCCTTGCAGATAGGAGTTTCCACTTCCACTTCTTCCAGCGGCAGGTTTCTGGTCACCTCGTAGCCCATCAGCATGGCGATTTCTTTCACCAGCTCCCGAAAATCCTTCGTTGAGGTGTCCTTGTTTCTCAAAATGGCCAGCTTATGCTGGATCAGCGGATGGTCGAATACGTAAACTTTTCCCATGGTCTCTCCTCCTGCTCTCGCATCTTCATCTTCCGTATTTGCATTTGATCCGAATTTACATTTCGTCCAGCATTGCGGTCCGCCGCGCGTGACGGTCTCCCAGGAACTCGGCGGAAAGCCAGGCATCCAAGATCTTCAGCGCTTCTTCCGTGTCCAGAATCCGTCCGCCCAGAGCCAGAATGTTAGCGTTGTTGTGCTGCTTGGCCAGAGTCGCCATTTCCACGCTGGTCGCCAGCGCGCAGCGGACTCCGCGGACCTTGTTGGCCGCGATGGAGATTCCGATCCCCGTCCCGCAGCAGACCACGCCCACCTCGGCCCGGCCGTCGATCACCGCTTCACCGCAGGCTTTCCCATAGACCGGATAATCCACGGACTCCGCGGAATTGGTTCCCAAATCCACCACTTCATAGCCTTTTTCTTTCAAATGTGCTTTGATCGATTCCTTCAATTCATAACCGCCATGATCACTTGCCAACGCTATTTTCATCGTCTTTCCTCTCTTCCTTCGGACACATCCCTGGGACGATTGATGATGATCGCAGGGTCCTTTTCCACCCTTCCCAGCACGATCTGTTCTCTCCGTTTGTTCATCCCCGCACCGTTTCCTAAAAATTCTTCATCTTTTCCGCCTGATCGTGAGTGATCAGGCCGTCTAAAATTTCATCGATCTCTCCGTCCAGAAAGCTGTCCAGCTTGTAAATGGTCAGTCCGATCCGGTGATCGGACACTCTCCCCTGAGGGAAATTGTACGTGCGAATCCGCTCGCTGCGATCGCCGCTGCCCACCTGGCTCTTGCGCTCGGCGGAAATCTCCTTGTTCTGCTCCTGCATCTTCAAATCGTAGAGCCGCGCTCTCAGAACCTTGAACGCTTTGTCTTTATTCTTGATCTGAGACTTCTCGTCCTGACAGGTCACCACCAGTCCCGTGGGAATATGCGTAAGACGCACCGCGGAATCCGTGGTGTTGACGCACTGTCCGCCGTTTCCGGAGGAACGGTAAACGTCTACCCGAACGTCATTGGGGTCCACCTCGACCTCCACCTCGTCCACCTCGGGCAGCACCGCTACCGTGGCCGCCGACGTGTGAATCCGTCCGCTGGATTCGGTCTCGGGCACCCGCTGAACCCGATGGACTCCGCTTTCGTATTTCAATCGGGAATACGCTCCTTTGCCCTTGATCAATACGATGGCTTCCTTGATCCCGCCGATGCCGGTCTCATTCATATCCATGATCTCCGTCTTCCAGCGCCTCCGCTCGGCGTAGCGGATATACATGCGAAGCAGATCGCCTCCGAACAGCGCCGCCTCCTCTCCGCCGGTACCGGCCCGGATTTCCAGCAGAACATTCTTCTCATCATTGGGGTCCTTAGGGATCAGCAGAACCTTCAATTCCTGGGAATACTGTTCGATCTTATCCTCCAGCTCGGACATCTCCAGCTTGGCCATCTCCCGCAGCTCTTCGTCCGTGGCGCTGTCGGAAAGCATTTCCTTGGCGCCCTCCAGCTCGTCACAGGCCTTGCGGTACTCCTGATACTTTTTCACAATGGGCTCCATATCGGACATTTCTTTCATGTATTTCTGCCAGGTCGCCTGATCCGCGATCACCTCGGGATCGGACACCTTCAGGCTCAGTTCTTCATACTTCCCCTGCATAAAATCCAATTTGTCGTACATCGACCTCTACCATCCTTCACTTCAAACTTGCCGGCGTACTCAGCCGGCCCGGTTTTACGCCTCGCAGGCGCAGCCGTTCCATTATTTTGTCTTAATCTAAAATATTTTACCATAACAATGGGTAAAAAAAAACCGGAAATCAAGATTTCCGGGCTTTTTTGTGCTTTTATTCCATGTTGAATTTTTTCTTGAACTTCTCGACACGGCCGCCGCGATTGATGAATTTCTGCTGTCCCGTAAAGAACGGGTGACAAGCGGAGCAAACGTCCAATCTGATCTCTTCCTTTGTCGATTTCGTCACGAAAGTATTGCCGCAAGCACAAGTTACTTTGCACTCTTTGTAATCGGGATGGATACCTTCCTTCATTCTGCTCACCTCTTTCCTTAATATCGTTACGGGATCTTCCGCAATGTATTTGATTTGAAATCAAGATTCCAAGCTAATACCGCATTTGAAACGATAGCTATTATATGTTAGCACAACTCAAACCCTTGGGCAAGTACTTTTTCAGTCATTTTCAAGTTTTCCCCTCGGTTCCGTCTTTTTCTCTTCTTTTTTCTCCTTCTTTCTCTTCGAATCGGCTCTCCGGCAAAATACCACCCGATCATTCCCCGCCAGATCCTTTCGGACTCGAGCGTCCTGATAGCCGCCCTCTTCTTCGATCAGCTTCAGAAGAGCAGCTCCCTGATCATGCCCGATCTCCAGAAGCAGCGCCCCGTTTTTCTTCAAGAAATCCGGAGCTTCCCCGATGATCCGGCGGTAAAAGTCCAGGCCGTCCGCTCCGCCCAGCAAGGCCATGGACGGTTCATACTCCACAATCTCTCTCTGCAATGTGGGCAGCACGTCATTCCTGACATACGGGGGATTGGCCGTAATCAGGTCAAAGCGTTTTTTGGGCACCCCTTTTCTGCTCCGAGGAATCCCTTCGTACAGGTCTCCCCCAACGAAGCTCACCATGTTTTCCACCTTGTTCCGCTCCGCGTTTTCCCGTGCCACCGCCAACGCCTCCTCACTGAGGTCCGAGGCAGTCACTTTCAGCTTTCTTCCCGGCAGGAGACACGCCAGGCTGATGGCGATGGCCCCGCTTCCGGTGCACAGATCCAGCACTTCGAATCCGCCCAGCGGCTGACGCTCCTGACTGAGCAGCTCCAGCGCCTGCTCCACCAGCGTCTCCGTGTCGGGCCTGGGAATCAATACCCGTTCATCCACGGAAAACGACAGTCCCATGAACTCCTGACTGCCGAGAATATACGCCACCGGCCGCCTGGCCGCCCGTTCATCGATCAGCTTGAAATACTGCTCGCAGCGCCGGTCATCCAGCGGATCTCCGAAGTGCGCGAACAGAAAGCTCTTGTCCACCTGGAGCGTGTGGCACAACAGGACCTCCGCGTCCAGCCTGGGAGACATGCAGCCCTCTCCGGACAATCTGGTCTCCGCCATTTTCAATAGTTCACTGATCAATAGACTCATGATTTGCTTCCTCTGATGCGGGGATGGTTTCCTCCGAGATTGCACTTTCTTCTTCCGGTGTCATATTTCCTTCCGTGTCGATCTCTCCCACGAACGCCTCCGCCGGCGTGTCCGCCAGAACGGCGCGCATGGCCGCGATGGCCACTTCCAGCTGCTTTTCATCCGGACGCTTGGTGGTCAGCTTCTGAAGCAGCAGACCGGGCACGCTGAGGGCCTTTACCAGCCAGCTGTCACTCCGTCCCGCCCACTGCAGCACCTCATAAGACAGGCCCGCGATGACCGGAATCAAAAGCAGCCGGGAGCCCACGCGAAACAGCAGGTTCGGCCAGCCCAGCAAGGAGAACAGCAGAAGGCTGATCACCATGACAAACATCAGAAAGCTGGTTCCGCACCTGGGATGCAGGGTCTCGAACTGCTGACAGTTTTCAGGAGTCAAGGGCAGCCCGTTTTCATAGCAGTGGATGGTCTTGTGCTCCGCCCCATGAAATTCAAACACCCTTCGAATGTCCGACATTCGCGAAATCACCGCGATATAGCCCACGAACAGCAGAATCCGGAAAACACCCTCCAGCAGGTTCAGCACCACTCCGTTGGTGGTAAAATGACTAAACAGGCTGATGACCGCGGTGGGCGCCACGATGAAAATACCCACCGTAAATACGATGGCCAGCACCACCGATGCGTAAATCATTATATTAAAGGCCTGCTTCTCTCCGAAACGCTTTTCCAGCCACAGAGTGAGCTTGTCCTCCACGTATTCTTCCTGCGCGGCCGTCTCCCCGTCTTCCCCTTCCGACGCTTCCAGCACCTCCGCCGAATACAGCAGGGTCCGGGTCCCGGTGACCAGCGCATCCACAAATGAAAGAACCCCTCTGACAATCGGGACCTTCTTCCACGAGCCCTTTGATTTCAACGGCTCGATCTTAATGTGCATTTTCCCATTGGGCTTCCGTACCACGATAGCGGTCCGATCCGGCCCTTTCATCATAATCCCTTCCAATATGGCTTGACCGCCGATTTTCGTCGGACAGGCATCCTTTATAAAAATTTTGCTTAGATCCATTCTTTCCCCTTTATTTATCTTCCAGCCGCGTTTTCTTTATAATCTGAATAAAGTCCGCGTTGTTTTTCGTATGGGACAGCTGGTCGATGATCTTCTCGGTGACCTCCTGGGTCCCCACGTTAGCCATCGCCCTGCGAATCGTCCACACCGCTTCCATTTCGTCCTGCGTCATCAGAAGATCCTCTCTTCTGGTGCCGGATTTGTTTAAATTAATTGCCGGGAAAATGCGCTTCTCGGACAGCTTGCGGTCCAGATGAAGCTCCATATTGCCCGTTCCCTTAAATTCCTCAAAGATCACATCATCCATTCGGCTGCCCGTCTCCACCAGAGCCGTGGCTAAAATCGTGATGCTTCCGCCCTCTTCCAGCTTCCTGGCCGCGCCGAAAAACTTCTTCGGCTTGTGCAGCGCGCCAGGGTCCAAACCGCCGGAAAGCGTTCTGCCGGTAGGCGGAATCACCAGATTGTAGGCCCGAGCCAAACGAGTGATGCTGTCCAGAAGGATGACCACGTCTTTTCCGTGCTCCACCAGCCGCTGGGCTCGTCCCAGCACCATCTCCGCCACCTTCACGTGGTGGGTGGGCTGTTCGTCAAAGGTGGAATAAATGACCTCCCCTTTGATGGAACGCTGCATGTCCGTCACTTCCTCCGGCCGTTCGTCCACCAGAAGCACGATCATTTCCACCTCCGGGTGGGACTGCTCGATGCTGTTGGCTACTTTCTTCAGCAAAACGGTCTTGCCGGCCTTCGGAGGCGCCACGATCAGTCCTCGCTGACCCTTTCCGATCGGGGCCACCAGGTCGATGAGCCGCATGGAGAGCTCCGTGGAACCGTTCTCCAGCGTAATCCTCTGATTGGGAAAAATCGGCGTCAGATCGT
>CAUHLX010000092.1 GCA_959606705.1 uncultured Bacillota bacterium
GTCAGGATCTGGATCTGGAGACATATGAAAACTTCCCGCCCATCGGCAGTCAGGAGAAGCCTTTTACGCAAGTTCTGGAGGGCCGCGGCTTCACGTTGGAACATTTGAATCAAACGCTCACCGGAAGTGCCGCGGAGGGCGGATTGTTCGGTACCATTGCGGGGGGTGCGGCAGTCGATCTGGGCGTGGTGTCCGGGAAGATCGACTTGAACGGAGCCTCCGGCGCGGCGGGGGGAATTGCCGGGCGGGTGAAGGATGGCGGTCTGATCGAGGGCTGCTTCTCGTCGCTGGGAATTTCCGGAACCGGCGGCGCGATCTCCGTAGGGGGTCTGGCAGGGGAGCTGCTGTCCGAGGGCGGCACATCGCCCCGCATTCACGACAGCTTTTACACCGGCTTCATCGACGCCATGGGAGAACAGACGAAGGCCGGCGGCCTGACCGGCAGCTTAAACGGCGGGGAGCTGACCGACAGCTTCAGTGCGGGATACGTCAACGGGGACGTGTATGGCTCCGTGGCGGGGGCCGTGAGCGGAACGATTCAAGCGAAAAACCTGCTGGTGGATGAAAACGCCTGCGGCTCTATGAATTTCGCGGGAACCGGCAGCTTGGGAACCGATGGTGTCAAAGCCCTTTCTACCGAGGTTTTATGCGCTCGGGATATGGGAAGCGGCTGGCAGAGGACAGCCGGTTATTATCCGGTGCCCCAACGGTTTGCCGCTTCCGTGGAACATCCCGACGGCTCGGAGAGCACGACGGGCGCGATGATCCTGTCCGACCATGCGAAGGCCGCGGCAATCCCCGTTTATTTGACGCCCCATTCCCGCTCGGCGGCGGGCGGCTATGTGGATGTCAGCTCGGCGGCGGTTTCCGTGACGCTGGGCGCCGACTCCATCGGCTGGAGGCCGGAAAACGAGTGGGGAACGGCGGTGTTTCGAGACAGCACCGAGACCGGCAGGAAAGAAATCTTGATGGAGGAAAGCGGATATATTCTGCTGAATGTCAAGGTGGGAGCAGGGACTCGGACGGTGCTGTTCGTGCTGCGATGCTGGTACGACAACCCGGTGAACGGTGTGTACACCATTTCCGCGCCCTCGGAGCTGGCGGAGCTTTCCGCCATCGTAAATGGCACCGTGAACCGTTCCAATCCCAACGGTACTCATAAGCACGGGACCGGCGCTCCGGAAGATTTTTCGGATTCGTTCGCTGGGAAAAAGGTGGTTTTGGCAAATGACATCGATCTGAGCGGAGTGACCTTCCCGCCCATCGGGACGTCCGCGCTGCCCTTTAAGGGAACCTTTGACGGAAAGGGTCACCTGCTGTCCGGCTTGAATCAAAGCGGCTCCGGGACCTCCGGTGAGGGAAGCGCGGAGCTGAGCGGCTTGTTCGGCGTGCTGGATTCCGGCAAAATAAAGAACGTAGGAATTCAGGGCGGAACCATGACCAACAGCGGGGGGATCGCCGGAGCCATCGCCGCCTCGGTGATGAATGGTTCCATCAGCAACTGTTTTTCCTCGGTGACCATAAAAGGAACCGGCGGGGTGCTGGGCGGCCTGGTAGGCAGTCTGGGGTCCGGTTCCGTGATCGAAAACTCCTTCAGCATGAGCAGTGTCTCCGGCGGTCGTGTCAGCGGCGGTCTGGCGGGAGAAAGCTCCGGACAGCTCCGGGAAAGCTATCATACGGGCAGCTGTGTGGGAGAGGTGGCGGCTTCGTCCGTGGCCGGCGGCATCGTGGGAACCTTAAAGGCGGACGGTGTGGTCTCCAACTGCTACAACGCGGGTTATGTCAACGCTTCCGGCTTCTGGCCAGTAGCGGGGGGAGAAACCGCGGAGGGGGAAGGACCGGCCGGAAGGGTCTCCGATGACTGCTGGTATGACAATCAGCTGATCAGCGGACAGAAGCAGGATGGCAGCACGGGAAAGAAGACCGGACCGGCAGCCGTCAACGGGCACTATCCGACAGGGGGCTTTTCCGCCCACGCCCCGGGGATCCCCGACGAGGATTCTCAGGTCTTCGAATTAGCCTCTCAGCTGTCCACGCTGGCGCTGGAATTTGACGGAACCTACGATCAGTTCCAGAAGGCGGAAGCCAACCGCTCTCTGGAGATGGGCGGTTTGAACCTGCCGGTGGAGTTTCCCGTGAACGGGAGCAGCGATCTGTTTTCCCGAGCGGTGGACGGAGATTTGTGGGTGATTTCGGTAAATGAGAATGCCGCAAGCGGAGGGGGAGGCTGGCTGAACGCGCAGGCGGTACTGAATACGGACCGCGGCTCTCTGACCTTGTCGAAGCCCTACTACGCGTTTGCCAAGCTGACCTTGACCGTGAGATATCGATTTGATTTCAGTGCGTTGATGGGAGGCGCTAACAGCAATTACCATTCGACGGGATCGGGAAGCGATACCTTCGACGGAAGCGGGTCCGCGGCGGCCATGACCATCAGCACGGCGGAGGATTTCCGGGAATTCGCCCGCTACGTAAGCTCCGGAGGGACGACCAAGGGCAAGACCTTCCGGCTGAATTACAATCTGGACTTGGGCGGAACGGTGCTGTCCCAGCCCATCGGAACGGAAAGCAAGCCTTTCGAGGGTACCTTCGACGGCGGCTGTTACACCATCTCCAATCTGGAGATCAGCAGCTCGGGTGACGCGGCGCTGTTCGGACGAGTCGGCAAGAATGGCCGGGTCAAGGATCTGTGCCTGGAAAATCTCACGGTGCGGGCTCTGCCCTCCTCCGGTACCCTGCGGGCAGGAACCATCGCCGCAAACAACAGCGGAGTTCTGACCAACGTATCGGTCAAGAACAGTCAGGTCAGTACGGAAGCGGCGGACTCCTCCGCCGGCGAGACCATGCTGGGGGGCCTGGTGGGCGAAAACAACGGGAAGATTCGGGGCTGCTACTTCCTGAGAACGGAAGGGTTCGGACTGCGATCTAATCTGAAGAGCAACCGGTATGCCGGAGGTCTGGTCGGAAAGAATCAAGGCGGGGTGGATGGCTGCTACATCTCCAGCGATGTTTGGAGCGGCAATCGCCAAATGATGAACAAAGGGCTGTTCGGAACCAATCTAGGCTCCTTCAGCAATTGCTATTTCAACTGCGCCAGCGATTCGGTGCCCCGAGGAATCCAATATGTTACCGACGAGGTTCCCTTGGAAAGCGAGGGCGTCGTGAGTGAGTGGTTCCTGGGGATCACGGAGATGAAGAGTGACACATTCGCCAGTTGGATTTCCTCGACTCTGTACGGTCAGAATTATTTTTATGACAGCGGACAGAACGGCGGCTTTCCGGAATTGTACTGCTTTGAGTTGATCAAATACGAGATTCCGGCGCTCAACGACAACAGCATCATGCTGGGAATCCGGAATCTGATGCTGGAAGAGGGCGGTTCGGCTCCCGTAAGAGGGCTCAATACCTTCATGAACGCGGTCTGCGACTACCGGAGCTTTGATTTCCCCTATTTCTCCAGCTTCTTCTTCAACAATGAAATTCAGGCACAGCTGCTGTCTCTGCCTCAAAAGGTGAGCGCGGAGGTGGAAGGAGTCTGGTACGGACGGGGAATTCCCTACGGCGGGTCCGTGGAATTGACCAGGCCGGCGGATGTGAGAACCGTTTCCGGGATCAGCTCCTTCGGAAAGTATACCGGGGAGGACGGCTTCAACCCCAGGACGCTGATGATCCGAATCAAACTGGAGCCGAAAGCGGCGGAGAGCATTCCCTGGGGAATTTATCGGGAGAGCGGCACCGGACAGATCCGGTAGCGCAGGAATCGAAAGGAGGCTGGCGGCAAATGAAAAAGCGGATGATCGTGTTTTGTCTTACGGTTTTGATCCTCTTCGGGGGCTATTTTGCCGCGAACAAAACCTATTCCTGGCTGTTTCAAAGCGGAGGCGGCGTGACGGAAGCGGAATTCTCCCAGGTCGTCTATCTGCCGTCCTTGTCCGCTCCGGAAGAAAACGCGAAGTACGGCGGTTTTCTCACCACCACGGAGGAGCGGGAGGACGGTCAGCTGTCCTATATCTATCTGAACAAGGAGCTTTTAAAGGACGGAAAGCCGCTGCTCCTGGAAAACCGCTCCGCGGTGGAGACCAACGCCCGTCTGAGAATCTATGGGCAGGTGCGGGACGAGATGACCGGGGCGGTCAGAACGCTTGACGCCGGACAGATCGACGGCGTTTGGTATCTGGGCGCGGCGGATGACGGAGGGGTCAAGGTGGTTCCCCTTCTTCAGTTGACACTGGGGACGGGAGCGGACGGGTCCTTTTGGAAGAAAGCGGAGAACGGCTCAGTTGCCGGGGGTTCCGTCGGCGGGGTTTCCTTTGACGGACCGGCGCTTCAATGGGACCTTCAGGTACCGGACGGCAGCGGAGGCTTCACGGCTTCGATCCCAGCTTCCTCCGGTACGGTTTACCAAGTGCTGCGGTCGGTGAAAATCGTGGACAGCATGACCTTGGGCGGTGCGGGAGAAAATACCTTCTATGAGCTTTACGGAAAGAAGGATGTGACCATCGTGGTGGAGTATTACGCCAAGCAGGCGGAGGCCATGGACTGGTCGGACTGGCCGGCCACCTACCGAACGGAGGTGGTTTTGTGAGAGCGCGATTCGGGGAAGGAAGAGCGGCGGTTTGGATGCTTCTGGCATCTTGTGTCCTGTTCTTTTTCGGAGCGGTGAACGCCGGTACCACACAAGCCTGGTTTTTAGATTCCGGACAGTGGGTGGAGGGTTCCTACCGCCTGGGCTTTATCAATTACGACGTGGCGATCAACCATACGAATATCGGAATTCTTCGTGAGGGTCAGGAAGTGGAAGTGGCGGTTCCCATCATCGGGGGCGTCAAGATTGACGACAGCGCTTCGGACCGTGCCAAACCGGAGCCTTACGCGGAGGCCAATTTCGATGAGGGAGCGACTCTTCTCTCCGTGCATTTCATCAACACCGGCGACTTTCCCGTCTATTTGGAGGTGGAGCCGGATTTCCGCGGCTTGACAGCTCAGGGAATCTTGGCAATCCCATTGCCGGACGGCGCCATGGTGGATGGGGACGCGCGCACGATCAGAGAAAACGCCTCCGCGGCGGCCATCGGTTATAAAAAGTACGTGACCGGCGCGCTGGCCGGCGCGGGCTTAAGCTGGACAGCGGGAGACTATGAAAGTCTGGCTGCGGCCGTGGATCGTTACTGGGTGAAAAAAGGCTCGGCAATCCGTTCTCAAGAGCCCATTCCAGCGGACGGGACGGGAGAATATACGGTAAACGTGCTGGTGTTTGCGGAATATGACCGCTGGACCGCGGCGGCTTCCGCGGCAGAAGGAAACGGCGTTCAGCGGGTTGCCGATACGGTGCGTCTGACCATCACGGCTTCGCCGACGAAGGAGTAGGGATGAAGGAACAGGGAAATCGGAGAAGAAAAACCATAGGTTTGGCGCTGACGGCCGCGGTGGTGAGCGGTTTGATTTTCGCGGGCGCGGTTCAGGCGGTGAGCTGGCTGAACGAGCGGGAGGAAGCGAAAGCTTCTCTGGCGGTCTCGGATTTCGAGATCACGGGAGTGGCGTTCTTTTCCACGGAAACGGACGAGACGGCGCTGGCGGCCGAGCTGAGCGGCATGACGGAGACCAGCGCCAGTACGCTGAACGGTCTTCAAAATGTCAATCTCACCAATGAGGCCGCGGACAATTACCTCGGCAAGCTTCGATTCGGAGTGAAATACGAGGGGATCTCTCCGGCGCTGATCCGGGTGCGCGTTTTGGAGCAATGGATCGACGTGGAGACCGAAGAGGTCCTGTCGGCGGAGTTCACCCCCTATCTGACCGCGTCGGGCTGGATCGACCATCGAACGGAAGATTACTGTTATTACAGCAAAGGAGTCCTGCCGTCGGAAACCACGGTGACGGGGAGCAGCATTTCCGAATCACTGACGGTGCGGAATGAAAATCTGCTCCTGATCAAGGGGGTGGATCTGCCAGCCATGTCCGGCGGAATCGGCGGAACGCTCCGCGATGATGTGCGGTTGAAGATTGTCTTTGAAGTGCAGGGGGCTCAGCCGAATCGATTCCGCGAGCTGTTCGGACTGGAGCGTTATCCACAATAGTATCAAAACGAGAAATCCCTGTTTCAGGGATTTCTTTGATTGAATCATAATTTACGCCTACGGACCTGTGGAAATTATGATATAATGATCGCAGCGACCCGTGTCGGCGTTGCCGAGGGGAAGCGATCATTGAATCATGCTTTGAAGCGATCGAGTCATGATATAATGATCGCAGCGACCCGTGTCGGCGTTGCCGAGGGGAAGCGATCATTGAATCATGCTTTGACGCGATCGAGTCATGATATAATGATCGCAGCGACCTGTGTCGGCGTTGCCGAGCGGAAGCGATCATTGAATCATGCTTTGACGTATTCGAATCATGATATAATAATCGCAGCGACCCGTGTCGGCGTTGCCGAGCGGAAGCGATTATTGAATCATGCTTTGACGTATTCGAATCATGATATAATGTTCAAGTAAGTATTTTTTTCGAGAGGGGGAAAGAAAGCGTGACGATATTGAAGATTGTTTTTGTCACCCTGCTGTGCGTTCCGCTTCTGTACGTTTCTTTTTTCCTGTTAGGCAAGCTGATTGACGACTACGCGAGAAAACCGGAGGACAAGCAATAGTGAGACGAGGGCTATTCATCACCTTTGAAGGACCGGACGGTTCCGGCAAGACCACTCAAATTAAGCTGTTGAAAGAGTTTTTAACGGCTCAGGGGCTGGAAGCCGTTCTCACCCGGGAGCCGGGGGGAACGAAGATCGGGGAACTGATTCGCGGAATTCTGTTGGACCGAGACAACGAGGAAATGGTTCCCATGACGGAGACGCTGCTGTACGCGGCCGCCAGGGCCCAGCATGTGGAGCAGGTCATACGGCCGGCGCTTTTAAGAGGAACGTCGGTGATCTGTGACCGTTTTACGGATTCCAGCATCGCTTATCAGGGCTATGGACGCCGGCTAGGTGACGCGGTACGGATCATCAATCAGTTCGCGGTAAAGGAGTGTCTGCCTGACGTGACCTTCCTGATGAAGGTAGATCCCGCCGTAGGGAAAAAGCGGATTCAGGCCGGAGAGCAGGACCGTTTGGAGCGGGAAAAAATCGAATTTCACAACGAGGTGTTTCGAGGTTATATGGAGCTTGCGGATTCGGAACCGGAGCGGATCGTCCGCATCGACGCATCCCGGAGGATCGAGGATATCGCAGAAGAGATTCAGACTGCCGTGAGACGTCTGCTTTCGGGGGACGAGGAATGTCGTTAAAAGAGATCAAAGGAAACCGGCATATGCTTCGCCGTCTCAAGCAGGCGGTGGAGACGGGAAATATTTCACACGCTTATGTGTTTGAAGGAGACGCCGCCGGGAATAAGCGAATGGTGGCGGAAGAGTTTATCAAAGCGGTGTTCTGTGAGGAATCGAAGGAGGATTCCTGCGGAAGCTGTCCCTCCTGTCACAAGATCGCGCATCACAACCATGAGGATCTGGTGTATGTGGAGGCCGAAGGCGGAAGCATCAAGGACGAGGCGGTGGAAGCGCTGCAGACTCGTTTGAAAAAGAAGCCCTATGTGGGAGATCGGACCGCCGTGATCATAGCGGATGCGGACACCATGACTCTGCGGGCGCAGAACCGTCTGTTAAAGACGCTGGAAGAACCGATCCCGGGAACGGTGATCGTGCTGCTGTCCGAAAATATAGAGCATTTGGTTTCCACGATTTTGTCCCGCTGTGTGGTCTATCGGCTTTCCGAGACGGAAGGTGCGAATCAGGGGGAGGAGGAACGGGAACGGATCCGAACCCTTTCCAAGGCGGCGGAACAAACGGCGGAGCTGGTGCTGTCCGGCGCTCCGTTTTATCAGACGGCGGACCACTTGAAGGGTGCCTCGGCGGACAAAGAGAGCGCGGTGATCTTTCTGGATCAATTGGAACGCTATTATCGGGATTTGATCATCGCGGGCTGCGATCCTACCGGGAGGCTGATGAGCACCGGCAGCGGCGGCGGGGAAGAAGAGCGGTCGGCTGAAAAATCGGCGGAACGCGGTGCGGAGCTGCGGCGGAAAAGCCGCCGATACGAAAAGGAAACAATCTATCGCGCGGTGGAGGGAGTCGAAGAAGCCCGAAGAGCGCTGAATCGAAATATAAATATTGGCTATGCCTTAAAGGCGATGATTTTAAAAGGAGAAACAAAATGATAAAGGTAGCGGGCGTTCGGTTCAAAACCGCCGGGAAAATGTATTACTTTGACCCGGATCAGTTGGAACTGAAAAAGGGCGATCACGTGATCGTCGAAACAGCCAGAGGAATGGAGTACGGGACGCTGGTGGAGGACGTCAAGGACGTGGAGGACAAGGAGGTCGTTCAGCCGTTGAAAAAAATCCTCCGGCTGGCGGATGAAAAGGACCAGGCGCAGTACGAGGAAAACCTGCACAAAAAGACCAAGGCCATGCAGATGTGCCAGGAAAAAATCAACAAACACAAGCTGGACATGAAGCTGATCGACGTGGAGTACACCTTTGACAACAGTAAAGTGATCTTCTATTTCACGGCGGATGGCCGAGTGGATTTCCGCGAGCTGGTCAAGGATTTGGCGGGAGTGTTCAAAATGCGCATCGAGCTGCGGCAGATCGGCGTCCGGGACGAGGCCAAGATGGTGGGCGGCATCGGGACCTGCGGGAAAGCGCTCTGCTGTCATTCCTGGCTGCCGGAATTTGAGCCGGTTTCCATTAAAATGGCCAAGGTGCAGGGCCTCTCTCTCAATCCCACGAAGATTTCGGGGATCTGCGGCCGCCTGATGTGCTGTCTGAAGTTTGAAAATGACATCTACTACGAGTTGCGGAAGGGGATGCCGGATCACAATGAACGGATCAAGACGCCCGACGGTATGGCGGTGGTGGTGGATACCAACATATTGGAAAACAAGATCAAGACTCGCCTGGTGCTGGAAGAGCGCTCGGGGGACAAGCCGGAAAAGCTGAGCACGGATTTCTACTTCTATAAAAAACAGGAGATCCGCCGGATCGATCCCAAGCGCAAGAAGAATGTGGCGGACGAAATCGATGAAGCGGTTCTGGACGAGATCAAGGATCTTTTGGAGGATTGAGGCATGGAACGGTGTGGAAGCGATTCCCGCTTTGATCTGAAAGCGGGGGAACGGCTGGACGATACCGGATTCGGGGGGCTTCTGTTGATTCAGGAGCCTTCTTCTTTTTGTTATGGAGTGGATGCGGTTTTACTGGCGGATTTCGCGGCTCGAAGCGTCAATAAGCCAAACCGGCGAAAGGGAAAGACGGCTTCAAAAAATATGCGGATCTGTGATCTGGGAACGGGCAGCGGTATCATTCCGCTGATTCTCAGTCATCGGACCGACGCTTCCCGACTGGTGGGAGTGGAGGTGCAGGAGGAGG
>CAUHLX010000093.1 GCA_959606705.1 uncultured Bacillota bacterium
CTCCCCCCTGACAAGGAGGGGAAAATCTCTCAGAAGACCGAGGATACGGTGGGTCCCTATGTGCTTCATGATTTCTTTATTTATCACACCATTCGTTACGGAACGCCGCCTCGAAAGCTGCTGTTTCTGGCGAAGACCGCCTTTGCCGGCGAATACGACGAAGCCTTCCTGCTGAAATGGCTTACCGTCTTTTATCGAAGATTTTTCTCTCAGCAGTTTAAACGCAGCTGTGTGCCTGACGGACCCAAGGTCGGTTCCGTCAGTTTATCTCCCAGAGGAGACTGGCGCATGCCCAGTGACGCGGATTCCGGGCTGTGGCTTTCTCAGTTAAAATCCTTACAGGAGGAAATCGCACCTATCCTAAAATAAAAAAGCGAACATCAGACAAGGAGTGATTCAAAATGGGTTTGGAAAAAATGGCAATTAAAAAAGTCCTGCGGCAATTTGATCGAATTCCCTTCACAGTGGAATTCGGGGACGAGAAGGAATTCACCGTAGGGGACGGTGAACCGGTATTTCGGGCGAAGATCAACGGAACGAAAATCAAAGCTTCCGAGCTGATGAAAAGCACGTCTCTGGCGCTGGGGGAAGCGTATATGGACGGAACGATCGAGGTGGAAGGAGATCTCTACACGGCGCTGGACGCTCTTCTGTCCCAGATCGACAAGTTTACCGTCGACGCAAAGGCGCTCCACGGAATTTTATTCCCTTCTACGAAAAAGAAAGAACAAGGCGAGGAGGTCCGTTCTCACTACGACATCGGCAATGACTTCTACCGCCTTTGGCTGGACCCCTCTCTCAGCTATTCCTGCGCCTATTTCAAGACGCCGGAGGACACGCTGGAGGAAGCCCAGCTTCACAAGATCGAACACACGCTGGAAAAGATGCATCTGGAAAAGGGAATGCGTTTTCTGGACATCGGCTGCGGCTGGGGCGGCATGCTCATCGCGGCGGCCAAGCTTTACGGAGTAACCGGTTTAGGCATTACCTTGAGCGAAGAGCAGTATAAGGCTTGTCAGGAGCGGATCGCCAAAGAGGGATTGCAGGAGCGGATCGAGGTCCGGCTCATGGACTACCGGGATCTGAAAAAATCCGGCCTCACCTTCGACCGGATCGTCAGCGTCGGGATGCTGGAACACGTTACCCGCGACAACTATGACCTGTTCTTCGAGAATGTGGACGCGGTGCTGGCGCCGAAGGGCTTGTTTCTGCTGCATTACATCAGCAGCCGCAAAGAGAGTCCGGGAGATCCTTGGATTAAAAAATACATCTTCCCCGGCGGCATGATCCCCAGTCTTCGGGAAATCATCCATCTCACCGGCGAATACAACTACTTCGTGACGGACGTGGAAAGCCTGCGCCGCCACTATCTGAAAACCCTGCTCTGCTGGAACGGCAATTTCCAGGCTCACCGTCACGAAGTGCGGGAAATGTTCGACGAACGGTTCGTGCGCATGTGGGAGCTGTACCTGTGCTCCTGTGCGGCAGCCTTCCATAACGGCGTAGTGGACATTCATCAGATCGTCATGACCAAGGGTGCCAATAACGAGCTGCCCATGACCAGAACCGGCTGGTAATCCGGCGGCATCAACGAATTGATTTCATTGGGAAAAGAGAACCGGGTCCTTGTCATCAAGCAAGGTTGCCCGGCTCTTTTCCGTTTTTCCGGAAGGAGCGGATTTTATCGGTCTTTGACCTCCGCCTCCGCCAAGTCTCTCAAGGCGTTCTCCACCGAGATGTATTGATCAGTGATCATCGCCTGAATGCTGGGAGGCTTGTCGGGCTGTTCTTCATCGATGATCAAAAAAACCGGAAATTCTCGATATTCTCCCGTTACTCTGGAAAACCGTTCCAACGATTTCATGGTTTCCATCACCTGTTCCAGCCTTTTTGAAAGAATCTCCATATGAAACTCTCGGTACATCTCCAGGGCTTCCGCTGCCAGCTCCTTGACACAGTACTTGTCGGCACCGTTCTTCAAGTCTGCGGTCACGATTCCGCCCCAGTCAAAATCCTCCAGCAGCGCGTCTCTGTCGAAGTAAAAGGTTTTTCCCGGTTCGGCGATAGAGTCTTGCAGCAATGTGACAGGGAGACCGAAATGGATGGCGTAATTCCTCATCTTATAAAAAAAACGGTACAAAAAATATTCGTCGAAAAACCGCTGGGTCGTCGCTTTGAAGTGTGCCAGTTCCGTGGGCAGATCTTCTTTTTTAAACGCGGTTTCAAAATGATTCAAATATGTAAAAACACTGCCTAACGCGTTGATCATCAGACGATTGAGCTCGTTTGCATATGGAATATACTCGTGATGATACTGAAAGGCTTCGGCTGCCGTCTCAAATTTCTCGATGTAATCCAAAACCTCACGGAAGTTCTTGCAGAGCATTCCGTAGTATAACTGGTCCGATAAAAAATGGCCCAGGTAGGCTGTCATCTCCCGTATGTCATTGAAAACCTCGACGCTGATTTCCCGATCTCCCGTAAGGGTCAGTTGATCGCCCGTCCTGCTCCACCAGCCGAAAAAATATCGTTTCATGCGCTCACCCCCGGGTGTCCTTCTAACGATTCGTCATTGCTCGTCCTTGATCCGGCACAGCAATTGGTACTCCGCTTTTATCAACCCATATATTTTTCTTTAAACTCCGAAATCGATACGGGCTTGCCAAACAGAAAGCCTTGCACTGTTTTGACTCCGTATTTTCTTAACAGGTCTAATTGCTGCGGATCCTCGATCCCTTCCGCAATCAATTGAATGCCCATTTCATCACACATTTTTGTAATGGTCTCGATTATTATTTGGGCTCTTTTATTTGAAATAATGTCTTTTACAAATCCTTTGTCAATTTTTAAAACGTCAAATTTCACCAACGATAGCAGCGCTAAATTTGAGCTTTCCACACCGAAATCGTCCATTGCCACGCGAAATCCCGCATTCCTGATTTGATCGATTCGAGTGACCAACGTATTCAAATCCGCAAAATTGGCACCCTCGGTCATCTCAATCTCCAAATAGTTTCTCCGCACACCGTATTTTTCACTAATCGCTTCGATTCTTGTTATGAAGCCATCATCCAGAAAAGTAACCTTTGAAAAATTACTGGATATGGGGAAGGCGGGTTGTCCCTGCTTCGTCCAAACGCTGAGGATTTTGCAGACCTCTTCAAACACATAATAGTCAATCTTTCTAATCGAGTATGTCTCTTCTAAAACCGGAATAAATCTGTTCGGCGCTATGATCTTCCCGTTTTCGTCCCGATAGCGGATCAATGCTTCTGCTCCTACGAGGCTGCCATCGTCCGCGTCTATTTTCGACTGCAGATACACCCGGAAGTTATTATTCTCAATCTCCTTCTTTAATAACTCAGGGTCAGCCAAGGCTTGTAATATATCATTATTATGTCTGTAGCGGCCGGAAGCATGAGGTCCTTGATAGAATCTCTTTTTATCGTCATACATCAATTCATCGGCAGCTTTTATAATGTCCTGAATCCGAGTACCATCCTGGTCCCACTTACTCCCGATAGCGGCTTGACATTGGCTTTCCGTAAAAGCGTTTTTTAATAGTTGCACATGATCATAAAACAATTCTTCCGTAATATTCAAGTAGATTGCGACAAACTCATCGCCGCCGATCCGATAAAGATGTTCTGAAACAGCCGTGTTTTTCATGACGTCAGCGCATTCCTTAATCAACTTATCTCCGGCGTCATGACCAAAGGAATCATTGATCTCTTTCAGCCCATTGATATCTAAATACACCACTCCTACGGAATTTGTGTTCTCTTTAAAATCAGATACATCCTGAATAAAACGATTTCGATTGTAAAAGGAGGTTAGTTTATCGATTTGACTCATTTCAAATAGCATCTTTTCATTTTCATTTCTCTGCATCGCAAGAGAGAGAAAATACTGGATGGTCTGCAAAAACGGAACCGCCACCTCGGCCATCTCCAAGTCCTGATTGTCTAACCCCAGTGATCCGTTTACCTTTCCGTTCTTCATTAAAGGAACCCATACGATATTTCGTATTCCCTGCTGACTCAGCAGTTGATACCCCGTGGGGAACGTATCCTTTAATTCGTCCACGTCATTGATAATAATATTTTTCTGCTGCTCCAGCTCGTTCAGCCATATTCTATAATCACCGATGGGAATGTTCTGTAGATGCTCAATTTCCGGTGTAATCCCCTCTTTGCACCATTCGGCAATATTGGAATAATAATCGCCTTCAAACACAAAAATATAGGAACGCTCAGCGGAAAACAATCTTCCGATATACTCCAAAACCTTGTCAATAGCGATTTCTATCTCCCGATTATTGTAAAGCTCTCTTACACACGCCAGGCGAATATCATCACGTTCCAGCCTTCTTTTCAATTCATTTTTTTCGTTATTGGCCTCCGTAATGTCGAACGCAATCTCCATTCTTGCAACATGTCCGTCCCATTCGATCAGTCGATCTTTTAATAGATAATGCTTTTTTACAATGGGGTTGGTATACTCCCAAGAATATGTTTCATCCATTTTTAGAAGCTGATTGGTACAAAAAGGACACGGTTCTTCAAATCCTTGTAAAACCTTATAACATTTTAGGCCTGGGTGGCTGTCATCAATGTGGAACATTCTCTTTCCGGCTTCATTCACAAACAGCAGCTCATAAGTATCAATGTCGGCAACATACATCAACTCTGATATTTCATTCATAGGCGCCATTAATTCCTGCGCCCGTTTTGATAATTGTTCGCTCTTTTTTATGTTTTCCTTTTCCGCTTCAATTAATTTTCTTCGCCGGTTTTCCTGGTAAAGGGTAAAAGCAGAACAGCCAAACGCCATTATCACAAAGATAAAGTTCATCAGCACCAGAGATGTTCTTGCATTGCGCACGGTCTGTTCCGTATATTCTTCCGCGGTAAATACGGTTTCATTTGCTAATTCAAAATAATCTTCGCTCAGTTCATAAAGCATCTGGTTCGAAGAGCTTTCTCGATAGTCATAGATCTGCGCTTTAATTTCCGTCCAGTCTTTTTCCATTTCTACTAGCAACGTCTGGAATTCTTCGCTATCCAGCTTGATCAGATTTAATTCCTCGCTTCCATTTGAAAGTCCAAATAGAATATGATCCAGAGTTTGAATCAATTCATCGTCCTGCACATGATTCATTTCCTGTTTTATCAATCTCTGTGTCGCGCCTCGAACGATCCCGATATAATTTATAACCCTGGCATTCCCTTGTAGGTCATCAATTAAATCTAAGGATGAAAATGCTGTGAAAATAAGGGCAATACAAAAAATAATCGGAACGATAATCCCGCCCAACTTAGATGCAATTTTCCTCATATTATTGTCCTGTTGCCTCCCCGGTTCAATGAAGTATATCGATGCGCCTTATCCGTCTAAGGCGGCCTTTCCGCATTTTAGTTATGACATTCTACCACAACTCGTCCCGCTTGAAAAGCCGGACGTATCTCCGGGCAGTGTCAAGTTGTTGTGGAGTTTTTGATTGACAAATTTTGAGACTAGCAGTTGAGCAGGCCCTCCGGCGGGGCAAGTCCGGAAGTCGCCTCTATGATCGCCTGATAAAAACGGACGACCTGATTTCGGAAATCAGATCGTCCGTTTTTGATGCAGTTGTGATCGGCCTTGGTTTTATTCCCACTCTGTTCCGGGTTTGTTTCCATAGCTTTTTTCAATGCTTTTTGGTATCATTATTCGCCAAATTCCCACTCAACTTCAGCGATTTTTTGATTTGTGGTGGATTCGTGTACTTTTTGTGTACCCCGGTTTCAGACGTACTTTGAGTATCACTAATGCCATTTTGAACCTTATTTTCGGATTTTATCACAGCGTACCCATTATCGCAACTATTCCTAACGGGAGTAATGAACAGCTTTCCTAAGATCAAAGACAAATAACAAAATTATGCTACCACATAAAAGGCATGGGTTTTCAGCATGAGGCTCCATGCCTTTACCTATGGAAACTTCACGTATTATGGATAATGTAAAATAAATGTGTTAACTACATCTTTTACATTTCTCCTACAGCTCATTCAATTCGCATCACCGAGTTGTACTATCTTTACTGAGCAAAATCGGTTGAGTTTCCCACATATCATCGCGATAGAAAGCAATGTGGCAATTATCTTTTTCAGCATAAAATTCGCCAAACTTCTCTCCCGACTTTCCACCTTCTCTACGATATTCGCGAACTACCCATAATAACGTATTTCCACGTTCTTTTAAGATGCTAAAAAGTTCTTCCTTGTCAACCAGAAGATAGTCTTGATATGTTCTCCACTTCTCGCCCGCAATACAATATTCTGCTTTTATATGTTTCTTGTCATTATAGAACAAATACCCATCTGAATTGCTAATGCCCAACATTTCTCTTATCGGGGAAGACGGCAAATCATAATATACGTCCCCATATTCTTGGTAATTATAGCAGCACCTATCAACAGCGGACTGGATGTTTACCCCCGGGAACTCTTCAACAAATCTGCTGTTATATCGCTGTTTCCATGGGAACCAACAAACCTCTTTGGGAGTAATATAACAGGATGTATGTATGCCTCCCATCCAGTCTGTAGGATTCGCAACACTCTTTGCCAATTGGGTATCATTACTCAACTCATTAAGGAAAATGTCCCATTGTTCCTCTGAAATGATAATAGAGCTAATAAACAAGCAGGTTTCTACTCCTGAAGGGCTGTAAAAACACGAAAACCCTCCAAGTGCCATTAAGTCGTTGCTCTTAATCTTATATTTATAATCGCTATTGCTAATAAACAACCATTTTTCCCAATCGATGTCTGGAGACTCAAGGACCAAGTTAATCACATTTTCCTTTGTACTGCAATCACCGGATAATATGACCACATCCTTTTCAGGGATATGCCAAGGCTGATCTTCAGGAATATTATCTGGATCAATTTGATTTAGTTCCTGTATCGGGATAATAAAATCATCCAGCAATCCATAGTCAGAGACTCGAAACACGTCAAAGTCATCACAATATAAAAGCCGATCCGCTAAGTATCCTCCAATTTCATTTCTTGCTTGCCACACATATTTCTCGCAAATGGTCATAACTTGACTTTGCGCTCCGTGCGTGGCTTTATGATGGGAACCACTAATTGCACAATCCGCGCCAATTGCTTTTTTCTTATCTCTATCATAACGTTGGAAATCACTTTCATTCCATCCACATTGAGAGACGAAGGCAAAGGCAGCAGAAATCAGAAATTGATTAGTTGAAATTCCGCTGTACTGTGGCTGCTCGTTAGAAATTTCTGATATAAGTTTTTCAAATTGATTCCGTACCCGCCTATCATAATCAGAGAAACACGATGTAAAATGATCAATCAACACATATCTCCCCAAATCATAATTGATTCCACTATATCCTCCCATATAAGTACCCGCTAAGGCTTCATAGTCAAGTGGAATAAAATTATTTGATGTATTATACGGCGGTAAAAAGGACTCCGTTGCCTCAGCGTCCAAAATACCTAATGCGATTGCTTTTTGAACTATGGCACAGGAATAATATCTAATTGCAATATCCCGGTTTTCTTCAATTCTTTCTACTGCTAAAACATTTTCAAGCAACCACTTGGAAGCATCTTCAATAAGGCGCTGATTCCCATCCTCAAGTAATAGGCACATTAGTATCGAGAAAATATCAGCACGAACTTGAGGATCATTTACATCAGAAAACTTGATAAACAGCTTGTAAAACTCATCTGGGGCTACTCGGGCCCATTGCATAAGCGCCCCTCTATAAAACTTTCTTAGAGAGTTATTTACCGAGGAGAGCGCCCACGCATATACCAACGGGCAACCGGTAGCCATATCATCTTCAGAAAGCGTATAATCCTCATCATTTAGTGCTAGTTCTCTTGAGGAGTACCACTTATCCGCATACGAGCCCCTTAAAAAACTAGGCACAGACCATATTATGTCTCGCTGTGCAGGATACTTAAATCCAGATAGGAACTCATCAAGTAGTGCGCATCCGAGCGGATGGCTTGAATTTCTTGCTAGCGGCAAAATTATATTATTTGTTATGGATATAACAGCTTCTCTGCTCTCTGACATTCTTTGCAGAAGCAGTGGTTTGTATTCGTTGGCTTGATTTGGATTCGAGTGTCGTAGGGCAAGAAAGCATAGTTCTTCCTCGAACCACGAACCCACAATTTTATTAAGGGTGGCATTATCAGTTATGAGATAGTCAAATCGTTGAATAGAGATAATTGCTAACGCATAAAGCGTGTTTTTATGTAGATACTTACATTTCTCAAAATCAATGTTCGCAGGAGTTTTATATTCATCTAGCAGAACCAATGCTGATGCGTGGTCGAAATAACCCTGAATCCCCGGATAATAAAAATAGGTGCGAGGAGAGAGATACCCTGTGTTATGTTCGCAGAACAATCTAAGAATTCCATAGTCAGTTAAATACTGCAACAAAATCTCTGCCCGCTCTCTATTGAGAAGTAATTCTTTTGTTAGTAAGTCTAGAAGTAAATTCTGCTCCAAGCAACGCTCTACATTAAATGATATCGCAAGCATTTGTATCGTTCTCAAAATATATTGGTTGCTTAGAAGTCCAGAACTTATCTTTTCACAAAATTCCTTCTCAAGGATATTAATTTTTTCTTGCAAAAGAGTTGTCAGCGAAACATCGATTTGATCATGATATTCTATCGTTTTCCCTTTATGTAAATCGCAAAATAGTTTCAGTGCCAGTGGCGTTGTTAGCGCATACTTTAGCAAACTCTCATTTACAACATTGATATCAAATGCCCTAGTATAACTTGAAAAAAGTTTATGTACTGGCACATCACCGCTTGTTCCAAGATTAATTATTCTTGCGTATTCAGCATAGGAATCGAACGCATACGGTCTGGACGTAAAGCAAAATCTAATTTGGGGATATTTCTGCACAATAACATTTGTCTCTTGAATTCGGTCAATCCATTTCTGATGAGACGATGACTCATCAATGCCGTCAATCATAACTATTATCTTCGGCAGAACCTTCACATACCCTGATGGATCTAGAACATTGAACCGTTTTCTGTTCGCCAATGAAGATAGTGCCTGCCAAATCTCATCTTCACCCCAAGAAGCGGATAACCCTAAGCATGAAGCGATTATATCTTTCCACGTTTGTTCAACTGGTATATCACGGGCTTGAAGCAATATTGGAGCATGGAAGTTATTGTCTAATAACTTCTCTGTTTCTGATGCAATGCCATGAGTTTTTCCAGTCCCGGGTTCACCCAAAAAGAGCAAACTGCTTTTGTCGTTACCGAGACTAACAACT
>CAUHLX010000094.1 GCA_959606705.1 uncultured Bacillota bacterium
GAGAAAATGGAAGAGCAGCCGAAGCCGGCTGCTCTTGTTTTTTTCTCATACCGAATAGAAGGGGGAATGGGAATTGCGGATCGATAAGTTTTTGAAAAATTCCAGACTGATCAAGCGGCGCACCGTAGCCAAGGAAGCCTGCGATCAGGAACGAATTTTTTTAAATGGCAAGCCGGCTAAGGCCGGCAGCGAGGTGAAGGTGGGGGATGAACTGCTGATCCGATTCGGCAACGCCGAAATCAAGGCCATGGTAAAGGCGGTACCGGAACACGTCACCAAGGAGATGGCTGACGAACTGTATGAAATCATTCGGTGAGATCAGCGCCAGCCGCGCCGGATTAAGGAGATGCATATGAAAACACCATATATCAAAATCGACCTGGAAAAGATCAGGCACAATGCGGGCGTCATCGTGGAACAGTGCGGAAAAGCGGGGATTGCCGTGGCCGGTGTGACCAAGGGGACGCTGGGAGATCCGCTGGTGGCGGAGGCCATGCTGCAAGGCGGCGTTTCCTGGATCGGAGAATCCAGGCTGGCGAATATGGAACGTCTTCGGTCGGCGGGAATCGACGGAACCCTTCTGTTAATGCGCTCACCGCACCTGTCGGAGATTGCTCGAGTGGCTGCCACCGCCGATATCAGTCTGAACACGGAGCTTTCGGTGCTTCGAGCGCTTTCACGGGAAAGTGAGCTTCAAGGACACCGGCACCAGGTGATCGTCATGGTGGATACCGGAGATCTGAGAGAGGGGCTGTGGCCCGACGAGCTGCTGCCGTTCTTAAAAGAGGCGCTGACGCTTTCCGGAATCCGGATCATCGGCTTGGGGACCAATCTCACCGATTTAAACGGTACGATACCCACCAGGGAAAACAATCAGCAGCTGGTGGAGCTTGCCGAAGAGGCCGAACGAGTGCTGGGCATTCGCTTTGAATATCTATCGGCGGGCAATTCCAGCTCTCAGCAGCTTTTGGCTTCCGGGCGGATTCCCTCCCGCATCAATCACTTTCGGGTGGGAGAAGGAATTCTGCTGGGCAGAGAAACCGTCAGCAGAAGGGTCTGGCCAGGTACCTGCCAGGATGCCTTTGTGCTCTGTGCCGAGGTGATCGAGAAGAAGCGAAAGCCCTCGGTGCCCATCGGTGAGCTGGGACAGGATGCCTTTGGCAATGTTCCGGAGTTTGTGGACAAGGGAATCCGCACTCGCTGTATTCTGAATGTGGGGAGACAGGATCTGAATTTTGACGGATTGCGTCCCCGTCTCGCGGGTGCGGAGCTTCTGGGTGCGACCAGTGATCACCTGCTGCTGGATGTGACGGAAGCGGAGCGCGTTCCCGAGGTGGGGGAGGTGTTGGCCTTTGATCTGACTTATGGGGCGATGCTGGCGGCCATGACCTCACCCTTTGTGGAGAAAATCTATCGCTATGCGGGAGAAGATGCCTGAAGGCAGAGAAATGAAACAGCGGCAATAAAAAAGGCAATAAAAAAAGCGAGGAGACACTACTCGCTTTTTTCGTACGCTTATTACCGCGCGGTGCGCATTTAACTTATGCGCGTGTGGGGACGGGTGAGATTTAAGCTGCTTTCGCTTTGTTGAACTTCTTGTTCATTCTGGAAACTTTTCTGGAAGCCGCGTTTTTATGGATCGTTCCTTTCGCGACTGCCTGCATCAGCTTCTTTTCAGCCAGCTTCAGCTTTTCCGCCGCTGTGGTCAAATCGCCTTCTTCGATCGCTTTGTCGAAGTTTTTAACGATTGCCTTCAGATGAGCCTTGACTCTTCTGTTCACTGCGGTTTTTTTCTGGATGACAGAAATTCTTTTCTTTGCAGATTTAATGTTCGCCATATTCTTTTTCACCCCACTTTCGCAAAATATCGCAACTTGAAGTATATCCTATCTTCTGCGGACATGCAAGGGAAAAAATGGCGCAAATCCGCAAAATCCGTACTTTTTAGGAAATACTAAACGAGTTCGGGAAATCTGGTGCCGACGTAGTCCACAATCAGCTGTTCCAGTTCCTGGTCCGAGACGCTTCCGGCGTCGATGGCGTAGTCGTAAAGTGATAAATCCAGCCACTTCCGCCCGGTAAAGGTGCTGAAATAGCGGGAGCGTTCCTTGTCCGCGCGCTCGATGGCCTTCACCGCCTGCTCCTCGTTCATGTCGCTGCCGGCCATCACGTTTTTGAGCCGGTAACTCATGGGGGCGTGGAGAAAGACGCTGATGTGCCGGGGATGATCCTGGAACAGCCAGGCTCCGCAGCGTCCCACGATGACGCAGGAGGAAGCCGCCGCCGTCTTTTTCAAAATTTCCGACTGGGTTTCGAACAGCTTGCGGCCGGTGGGCACATAACATTCCTGGGAGAGGTAGGGCATGTCGCACAGCCCCGAGCTCAGCAGAGAATTCCAGATAGAGGTAGGACGTTCTTCCACGAATTCTAAATTTTCGGGGGGCACCTCCAGCTCCTCCGCGACCTTGACAAGCAGTTCCTTGTTGATATAGGTGAAACCAAAACGATTGGCCAGCCGCTGCCCCATGGCGGCGCCTCCGCTGCCCAGCATCCGTCCCACTGTGATGACATAATTTGATTCGTTCATCCGGATTCCTTCTTTCCCATCCCGATCTGTCCGGGACGCATTTCATTGAATGGTTCTATTATAGTCCAAAAAGCCGTCGGTAGGAACGATTTCTTTGCATTTACCGGACCAATATGGTATATTTTTATATGTATGAGCGCAGGGCGGATTGGTTAAACTGCCTGTGCGGAGAGGAGCAGCGTGACATCGATGAGAATTGCAATCGACGGGATGGGCGGCGACAACGCGCCTTATGAAATCGTAAAAGGAAGTGTGGAAGCCTCCGGGAAAATGGAACACGAAATCTGCATCGTGGGCCAGGAGGAACTGATCCGAGCGGAATTAAAGAAATATCAATACGATAAACAGAAAATCACCGTGCTCCACGCGCCGGACGTGATCGAGAATGACGATTCGCCGGTCAAGGCGGTGCGGACGAAGAAAGAATCCTCCATGGTGGTGGGAATGAACCTGGTCAAAAATGGCGAGGCGGACCTCTTTATCAGCGGAGGAAACACAGGAGCGCTGATGGCGGGCGGCCTGTTTATTTTAGGACGGATTCCGGGGATCGATCGGCCGGCCATCGCCACGACCTACCCGATTCTTCAAAAGGGTGTGGCTCTTTTGGTGGACGCCGGAGCCAATGCGGAATGCAAGCCGAAAAATCTGCTGGAGTTCGGGACCATGGGCAGTATTTACATGGAGAAGGTATTGAACTTCGATCAGCCGAGAGTGGGCTTGGTGAACATCGGCGCCGAGGAAACCAAGGGGACCACTATTCTCAAAGCGTCTCATGAGCTGTTAAAGAAGAGCAACATCAATTTCGTGGGCAATGTGGAGGCCAGGGACATCCCGGACGGAGCCTGTGACGTGATCGTGTGCGACGGTTTTGTGGGCAACGTGATCTTAAAGCTTTCGGAGGGACTGGGACTCAGCGTCATGAGTCTGTTGAAGAAGAAGTTTACCGACGGCTTGATTCCCAAAATGGGTTCTCTTCTGCTGCTTGGAAAACTGAAGGAGATCAAAGGCGAATTCGATTACTCCGAGTATGGCGGAGCCCCGATTCTGGGGATCAAAGGTGCCGTGGTGAAGATTCATGGCTCGGCCAACGCCAAATCGGTGAAAAACGCCATTTTAAAAGCCATTCCGTATGTGGAAAACAACGTGGTGCAGATCATACAGAATGAGGTTCTGGAATTGGAGGATATAGCGGGAAGTGAGTGAACGAGAGTTTTCGGAGAATCTGGGTTATGAGTTTCATGATTTGAGCTTGTTGAGAAATGCCCTGACCCACAGTTCTCTGGTAAATGAAAGCAGGCTGGATTACAAAGCCAACAATGAGCGGCTGGAATTTTTAGGCGACGCTTTTTTTGACGCGGCCATCAGCGAATATTTATACAACCGTCTGCCCGAAGTGGAAGAGGGGGAGCTGACGAAGACCCGGGCGATCATCGTCTGTGAGCGGTCACTGGCCGAGTGCGGCCAGCGGTTTCACATCGGCGAGCATCTGCGGCTGGGAAAGGGCGAGGAGCACACCGGAGGCAGAAACCGGCATTCCATCGTGGCGGACGCCATGGAGGCGGTCATCGGAGCCATATTTTTGGACGGAGGCTGGGAGGCGGCTCGCGCCTTTATTCTTCGTGCCTTTGCCGATACCATTCAAGATGCCATCGACGGAAAGCTCTATTCGGATTACAAGACGGAGCTGCAGGAGCTGCTCCAGGCCCGCGGTGAAAATCACATCCATTATCAGGTGGAGAAGGAAACGGGACCGGATCACGATAAAACATTTTATGTCGCCCTGTTTTCCGGAGAGAAGCGAATCGGACAGGGAAGCGGGCGCAGTAAAAAGGAAGCGGAGCAGAACGCGGCGAAATCGGCGCTGGACCGACAGAAAAAATAGGACAAAGCACGAGCGCGTTTGCGCTGAGAGGAACGAGGAGTGAAAGCTATTGTATTTTAAACGGATCGAGATACAGGGATTCAAATCCTTCGCGGACCCGGTCACCATCGAATTTCACGAAGGGATCACCTGTGTGGTGGGTCCCAACGGCAGCGGCAAAAGCAATATTTCCGACGCCATTCGATGGGTCCTGGGGGAACAGAGCCCGAAGATGCTTCGCGGCGGCAAGATGGAGGAGGTTATTTTCGCGGGGACGGCGAACCGAAAATCCAAAGGCTTGGCCGAGGTTACCCTGGTGATCGACAATGAAAGCGGAGTGCTTCCCATCGATTACGCGGAGGTGGCCATCACCCGGAGAATGTACCGTTCCGGCGAAAGCGAATACTGCATCAATCAGAATCCGTGCAGACTAAAGGATATCCGGGAGTTGATCATGGACACCGGCATCGGTGTGGACGGCTATTCCATCATCGGACAAGGGAAGATCGCGGAAATCGTGGGCAATAAGCCGGAGGGACGCAGAGAGATTTTCGAAGAGGCGGCCGGAATCGTCAAATACCGCAGCAAGAAAGCGGAATCGGAACGGAAGCTGGAAGCTTCCAACGCCAATTTGGAACGGGTCAACGATATTATCGGTGAAATCGAAGGCCGAATCGACAGTCTGAAGGAGGACAGCGAAAAGGCCTCGGAGTATCTGGTGCTTCGGGAAAAATATCAGGCGATCGAAATCAATATCACATTAAAAAATATCGAAAATATCGAATTAAAAAATGAGTACATAAAGGACGATTTGATTCAGATCGACGACACCATTGAAGAGATCAAGGATCAGAAGACCGCCATCGATACCGAGCTTTCCATCAAACGAAATCGAAACGAGGAGCTGGAACGGCTGATCGCCGAGACTCAAAATCAACTGCTGGCGTCGGTGGAGGAAATCAACCGATTGAAAAACAGAGATCAGCTCAATCAGGAAAAATTGGCCGCCATGGAACGGGATCGGGAGCGTCTCACGGAGGAGATCGCCGCGATCGAAAGCAAATTGGAAAAAGAGGACGCCAACGCTCGTTCCCTGCTGGAAAACAAATCGGTCATGGACCGGAATTTGGAGCGCTTGAAAGAGGAGCTGCGTGAGAAGAACGGCCGTTACGCGCAGCTGGCCGCGGAGGCCGACCAGGCGGCTCAGGAGGCGGAGGCCCACAAAAATCGGGTCTTTGAGCTGCACAACACCGTGAACGCCAAGCGCCTGGAAGAGAACAGTTTGTTGAATATGACGCAGACCTTGGAACGGCGTCAGGAACAGATTCTGGCGGACAAGTCTCTGGCGGATGATGCGGGATCGGATGTCCGAACCGCCTATGACGGAGCGGTGACCGCGCGGGAGGAAGCGAGGGAACGGCTCGCGGAGCTCAGCCGTCAAGCGGAGGAAGCCAAGGCTCATTACAATCAAAGCGTTCTGGAAGAGAAGCAGCTATCCGGCAAGCTGGAAGAGCTTCGCGTTTCCATCGGACAGGTTTCCACCCGCAAGAAGATGATCGAGGAAATGGAGAACTCCTATGAGGGCTACAATCACGCGGTCAAGTTTGTGATGCAGCGCGGGTTTTCAGGGATCAACGGAGTGGTGGCGGAGCTGATTCAGGTGCCGGCGGGGTTTGAAACCGCCATTGAAACGGCCTTGGGCGCGTCCATGCAGAACATCATCTGCGAGGAGGAACGCAGCGCTCAAAACGTGATCGCCGAATTGAAGAAAAACCGGGCGGGACGGCTGACCTTCCTGCCGCTGTCCGGGATCCGGACCTCCGGAGTCAATCGGGACAGCCGGATTTCCGGCGCGGCGGGCTTCAAAGGCTTTGGGGTGGACTGTGTGGAGTTCGAACCCAAATACCGGAAAGCTATGGAATACCTGTTGGGACGGGTGGTGATCGTGGATCGGCTGGAAAACGCCGTGAAGCTGTCAAAGACCGCCGGCGGCGGGCTGCGCTTCGTCACGCTTGAAGGAGAGGTAATCAATGCCGGCGGCGCCATTACCGGCGGAACCCTTCGTTCCAATACCTCCAATCTGCTGGCCAGAAGGACGGAAATCCAAAGGCTGTCCGATTCCCTGGCGGAGCTGGAAGCGGAAAAGAACCGGAGCGTATCGCGGCTGGCGGAATTGAGAGACGCCATCTCCGCCGGGCAGACCGACGTGCGGGAGCTGGAACAGCGCCATCGCCAACAGGAGATGGAGCTCTTATCGAGAGAAAATGAAATCAGGCTCTGTGAAAACCAATTGTCGGATCAAAGATCCAGTCAGGAGAAATGGGAACGGGAGCTGGCGAATATTGAGCAGGAAAGGAAGTCCGCGGAGGAGATGATCCGAGAAATTCGTCAGGCCGCGGAAGAGGCTCGGTCTCAAATTGTTTCCGAAGAACGGCTGGCGGAGGAAGCGGCCGTTCAGGTCACGGCTCGCAAGCGCCAGGTGGAGGAAGCGGGGGAGGAGATTACCAAATCGCGTCTGGAAGTGGGAAAAGTGGAAAGCGAGAAGAACAATCTGGATCAGATTGCGGCTCGAATCGAGAGTGATCGGAAGGAACTCACCGACGAAAAAGCGGTGAAGGAAGAAACGATCGCCAAACTCTTGGCGGAGCGGAATTCCATGGAACACGGAGGCGGAAATCTGACCCAGCTGGTTCAGGAAAAAGAAGAGAAGCGCGGCGAACTGGAATCGAACCTGATTTTGATGCAGGATGAAAAGGGCCGTCTGGTGCGTTATCTCAATGAGGTGCAGGAAAAGAAGGAGTCCATGGATCAGGTCCTTCTGGGACACCAGAATCAGAAACACGAGCTGGAATTGAAGCTGGCGAAAAATGAAACCCAGGTGGACTCTTACAAGGATAAGCTGTGGGACGAATTTGAGGTTTCCTACGTTCAAGCCATCGAGTTTCGAAAAACGGATTTCGCCCTGTCCTCCGCGGTCAAGGAGAGCCGGGAGATCAAGAGCCGAATCAAAGAGCTGGGAGAAGTAAACGTAGGGGCGATCAAGGAATATGAGACCGTAAGGGAACGGTATGAGTTTCTCAGTGAACAACGGGCGGACCTGCTGTCGGCGATGGACGCCCTGAAAAAGATCATCGACGATATGGATCGAACCATCCGCATCAATTTCAAGGAGAGCTTCGACAAGATCGTGGTGAACTTTGAGAAGGCCTTTTCGGAGCTCTTCGGTGGCGGTACCGCCGAGCTGAGACTGGAGGATGAAAATCGGCCGTTGGAATGCGGCATCGACATCGTGGCTCAGCCGCCGGGGAAAAAGCTGCAGAACATCAATTTGATGTCCGGGGGAGAAAAGACCATGACCGCCATCGCCTTGATGTTTGCGGTGCTGAAAGCCAAGCCCACTCCGTTTTGTATCTTAGACGAGGTGGAGGCGGCTCTGGACGAAGCCAATATCGACCGCTTCGCACACTATCTGCAAAACTTCCACGAGATTCAGTTTGCGCTGATCACCCATCAAAAGGTGACCATGGAATTTGCGGATGTGCTGTACGGCGTCACCATGCCCGAGCAAGGAGTATCCAAGGTGATTTCCCTGCGTCTGGGTGATAATTTCGAGCTGTAGGAGGAGAAGCATTCATGTTTGGACAGAAAAAAAAGGGGTTCTTCGGAAGACTCCAGGAGAAGATCGAAGACGTTATTTTCATGCGCCCGGAAATTGACGAGGAGATGCTGGAGGAGCTGGAAGAGGTGTTGATCACCTCGGATATCGGAATGGATACCACGGAAAAGATCATCGGCCGGCTGCGGGAGGATATCAAGAAGATGAATCTCCGCGATCCGGAGGGAGTCAAGACCCGCATCAAGGAGATCATCGCCGAGCTGATCGACAAGGGGGAGGAACATCTGCTTTCCGCGGAAACCCCTTTGGTTCTGCTGATGGTGGGGGTGAACGGCGCCGGGAAGACCACCACCATCGCCAAGCTGGCCCGTCAGCTGCAGCAGCAGGGCAAATCCGTGCTTCTCGCGGCGGCGGACACCTTTCGAGCGGCGGCCAGCGAACAGCTGGAGGTCTGGGGAGATCGTCTGGGCGTCAACGTGATCAAGCATCAGGAAGGAGCGGATCCTTCCGCGGTCATCTTCGATGCCATACAATCCGCCAAGGCCAGGGCGATCGACGTGCTGATCTGCGATACGGCGGGCCGTCTGCAAAACAAGCGGAATCTGATGTCCGAGCTGGAAAAGATGAACAAGGTAATCGACCGGGAATTCCCGGAGGCGGCAAAGGAGGTTCTGCTGATTTTGGACGCGGCCACCGGCAAGAACGCGATTTCTCAAGCCAAGGAGTTTGACGAGACGGCGAAGATCACGGGAATCATACTCACAAAACTGGATGGCACTGCCAAAGGCGGCATCGTGATCACCATCGCGGATGAATTTTCCATGCCGGTGAAGTATATCGGAGTAGGGGAGGGGATGGATGATCTGAAGCCCTTCGATCCTCGGGAGTTTGCAGAAGAGATTTTCCGTTGATCCTGGAAATTATGATCGTCGAAATATAGTTTGAAAGAGGGCATGACCTTAAATATTCTAAGGCCATGCCTTTGTTTTTCGAAAATATCCCTGGAGGTTTTTTGCAGTTCCCAAAGGAATTCCACTTTGTTAAAAAAATATTGTTAAAAATATGACAAAAGTTCTTGAAAAAGCCTTACCTAGTCGCTATACTGTTAAAAGAGATGAGTGTGCGTGTAATATGACATGGAGGTAAAAAGCTTTGAATTGGAGAGAGATTTATCGAAGCAAGCTGACCACGGCGGAGGAAGCCGTCCAGCGGATCAAGTCGGGAGACC
>CAUHLX010000095.1 GCA_959606705.1 uncultured Bacillota bacterium
ACCGTGCTGGATCGGGATATTCTGACCATCGATCCCGAAACCATCGATCAGGTACGGGTGGAAGAAACTTATGTGAACGGAGTGTTGGAATACCGGAAATAGAGGAGCGATGAAAAAACCGGAGAACGAGGGCGGGCAGCCGGTTCTCCGGGATCGCAGCGGTTTAAAACGACAGGGAATCGAGATAGGAGTCCCTGAAATAAGGACTGGCGGCCAAGGACAGCTCAAAGGCGTCCTCCGCCAGTTTTTCCGCTTTTTTGCGGAAGGCAGGTGCCATGAGCAGCATGGCCGCCCCGGCTAATGCGGCGTTGCCTGCGAAAACGGCCCGGGAGAGAAGTTCATAGGGAAGGAGCCTGATTTCTCCGGCGGAAGCGGTATTCAGGCGATTGCCGAATCCACCTGCGATGTACAGACGGTCCACTTGCCACTCCGTGAGAGCAGCTTCGTGAAGCAGGGTTTTGATTCCGGCATAAATCGCGGATTTGGCCAGCTGAATCTGCCGGACGTCCTGCTGTGTAACGGCTATCGAGGTCCCCGGAAGGACATAGGGCTCGGACAGATATCCGGAGGGCTCCAAAGCGGAGCTCCGTTTCATTACGGCCAGAAGATCCAGTACACCCGAACCGCACAGGCCCCTTGCCGGCCCCTCTCCGATCACCTCGTGACGAATCTGACCGTCCTCTAAGAAAACGGCACTCACCGCGCCTTCCGCCGCCGGCACCCCCGAAGAAATCCCCACGCCTTCAAAGGCCGGACCTGCCGCGGTGGAGCAGCACAGAAGCGCACCCTCCTTATTTCTCAAGAGGATTTCTCCGTTGGTGCCGATATCCGCCAGAAGAGCTGGCCCTTTCTCCGTCAAAAGCCCGGAGGATAAGGCGGCGCAGATGGCGTCTGCTCCCACGAAAGCGCCCACACAGCGAGGAAGATAGACCGGGGTGCCTAGAAGAAGGTGTTCGCTTCGTCTGCCGAAATGATCGGGGACTTTAAAAGGGGACACTGCCAGAGGCGAGGGATCGATTCCTTCATAGATGTGGAGCATGATAGTATTCCCGGTGATCACAGCCTGGCTTAAAACTGGGTCCGGCCGGCCGGAGGAACGCAGGCAGACTTCCGTCATTCGGGTGATCTGGCCGCGAATCAACTGAGAGAGACGGGCAGTTCCCATCTGACCGCAAGCTGTGATCCGGGAGATGACATCGGCGCCATGCACTCGCTGAGCGTTTTCTTCCTTGGCTTCCGAGAGGACTTGTTTGGTTCGAAGGTCATATAAGCGGGCCGCCACCGTGGTCGTACCGATATCCACGGCGATGCCCAAGCCGGTTTCCGTGGGAGTGAAATCGGGGAGCGGTGCCCAGGAGAGAATCGAAGGGGTGCTCTGAACGGTGGTGAGGTCGATCCGCAGGTCTCCGGCGACGCGGCAGAAGCAAGCCAGCCGAATTCCCCGTTCCAAGTCCTTGTCCGTGAGAAAGGCCCGTTCCGACGGAAGCGGAGGAACGGCTTTTCCCCTCAGAGTGAGACGGCAGGCTCCGCAGGTGTGGTTTCCGCCGCAAGGCAGAGAAAAAGGGGCTCCCTGTTCCTTCAGAACTTCGGCCAGTGTTTGACCCAGCTTGGCGGAGACGGTAGTATCCGAATGTGCGGTTCGTATGGTGATCTGAGGCATATCGGCTTCCTTTCATTTGATTATTTTGCGAGCACCGGGTGTCTTATGTGTTTCCTCAAAAAGATCGCTGGTTTTCCAACGGCCTGTTTTCATGAAAATCAGGCAGATTACGATGGAAAAAGCGGACGCGGCGGGAGCGGCCAAGCCGATCTCGTATAAGGTGGCCCAGAGTGTTTTGCTGAACACGTAGGCTACGGGAATTCGGATCAGGAAGGTGGCCGCCAAACTGTGAAGCATGCTGAACAGGCTGTGCCCGCAGCCGGTGAAGAAGGCGTTGAGACAGAAGATAAAGCAGACCAGTACGCAGTCGATGCTGTAAGATTTTAGGTATAAGGCTCCGCTTTCCACTACGGCGGCATCTTTGGAAAACAGCCCGGTTAGGGAAGCTCCGGCAAACTGACAGTACAGGAAAAAGGCGACACTGAATACCAGGGAACAGAGAATTCCCAGTTTTAAGATTTTACGGGCGCGGTCCGGTTTGCGGGCGCCCATGTTTTGAGCAGTCATGGCGGCGATGGCATTGGAAAACGACGAAGGGACCAGAAACGCGAAGACGATGATCTTTTCCACTACCCCAACGGCGGCGGAGGCGGTGAGCCCCATGGCGTTGATGATAGCTAGGATAATGAGAAAGGACACGTTGACCAGCGCGTCCTGAAGGGCGATCGGCAGACCCAGCCGGAAAATGCGGGATGCTTTTTTTCGGTCAATGAGAAAGGTCCTGCGGGACAGGGGAGGAAGATAATGTCCGCGAATCAGGAAAAAGATGGCCAGGGCAAGGCTGAGCCCCTGAGAAATCGTAGTGGCGATGGCGGCGCCGGCAGCACCCATTCCAAAGCCTCCCACGAGAATCAAATCACCGCCGATGTTCAGCAGACAGGCGACTCCTACGAAGATCAGAGGGGAACGGGAATCGCCCAGCCCTCTGAAAATCGCGCTGACGGCGTTGTAGCCGATGATGAACAGGATGCCGCAGGAGCAGATGAAAATGTATTGGCGGGTCGCTTCCACCGCTTCTGCGGGTGCTCGCATGGCCTGGGTAATGGGATCGGTGCAGAAGACCATGATTCCCAGAAGGAACACGGAGAGGATGCCGAATACGCTGAGACTGGTTCCCAAAGTTTCCCGGAGCTCTCTTTCTTTGCGGGCGCCCACATACTGGCCGATGAGAACGGTGGAACCGGTGGTCAGGCCGATCACCGCGCCGGTGAGGGACTGCATGACCTGACTGCCGGTAGAAACGGCGGAAACTCCCGCTGAGTCCGCAAAACGGCCCACGATCAAAAGATCCGCGGCACCGTAAAGAGCCTGCAGCAGGCTGGCAAACAGAAACGGAATGGCGAATTTCAGTAATTGCGGCAGGATGCTGCCGCTGGTCATAGATTGTACTTTCATAAAGCTTCTCCCGTGTTTTTCTTAGGTGTTTCCATCATTTTTCCGAATAAAAAAACGGATAAAACAACCGATCCGATCTGCAGAAGCCCATTCGAATCAGCCATCTTATCCGGCACATTCCATATGTGGCGTACCTCCGATGTTACGAAAAATAGTATAGCGTCAAATACTTGAAATGTCAACGACCGTGGGAAGGAAAGGGAGAAAAACGAGGGCTTGAAAAACAATGGAAAAACCCGTATACTGAGGGTATCTCAACTGGAGGCATGAAATGACCATATTATTAGAGGAGTACGATCCCAGCCGCAGGGCGGTGATCGAACCGGAAATGGTAGTCCGGCCCGTGGAAAATTTTCCGGACACGGCAGTTACCTGTTTTTCCATCCGGATTATCAACAAGATGCTGGAGCTTTACGGCGGGACGAAGATCGCCACGCTGGACACCGAGGATGGAGGGGTACCGGTCTACAAGGTCCGTGTTCGGGACAAGGAATTGGCCGTTTACATGTCGCGAGTCGGTGCGCCGGCGGCGGCAGTTCAGATGGAAGAGATGATCGCCTTAGGGACGAAGAAATTCGTGGTGTTCGGTTCCTGCGGGGTACTGTGCAAGGACATTGCGGTCTGGCATCTGATCATTCCCACGGCGGCCCTGAGAGATGAAGGAGTCAGTTATCACTATCTTCCGGCGGCCGACGAGGTCGAGGCTCAGCCCCGGTCCATAGAGCTGCTCAAGCGGGTATTCGACCGTCATGGGCAAACCTATGTCTGCGGGAAGGTCTGGACGACCGACGCCATCTATCGGGAGACACCGGCTAAGACCGCGGCCCGCGGAGCCCGAGGGTGTCTGGTGGTAGATATGGAAAGCGCGGCGCTTCACGCGATTGCCCGGTTCAGAGGAGTGAGTTTGGCGCAGTTTTTTTACGCGGAGGATAATCTGGACGCACCGGTGTGGGAGAGCAGAGGCTTATCGAAAGAGGTACATTCGGTGGCGCATGAGTTGTTAGCGCTGGCATTTGCCTGCGCCATAGAACTATAAAATCGGAGGAGAAAGAAAATGGAAGATAAAATCAAAGAAGTATTGGAGCGAGAGGTCAATCCCCTTCTGGCATCCCATTTCGGCGGCGCTCAGCTTACCGCTTATGAGGACGGGGTGGTCTATATCAAACTCACTGGGTCCTGTGGCACCTGTCCTTCCGCGCAGTTTACGGTGGAGGACGTGATTAAGAGCACTCTGATGGAGGAGCTTCCGGAGGTCAAGGACGTGGTGCTGGATACTTCGGTCAGCGATGAATTGATGGACATGGCCCATCGGATTTTAAATCATGAAATTTAAGGAGCTTTCTCTATGAAGCGATGCGGTGTGAAATTTTGCGGAGGCTGCAATCCTCGTTACGACCGAGGTCGTGTCTATGAGAAAATTCGAGAAGCGCTGGGAGGACGGCTGGATTTTCAAATCGCCAGGGAAACCGATGAGGACGGAATGCCGGTGGAGTATGATTTGCTGCTGGTTCTGGGCGGCTGCGGCAGCTGCTGCGCGTCGGTAGAGCAGTATCGGGTAACGGGGCCGCTGATCCGGTTGTGGGAGGTAGAGCGAGTCGAGGAATGCGTCCACCGGCTTGAGAATGCCGTCTCGGAGGGATAAAAGCAAACAAAGAATGGAAACAACAACGGAAAGCAAAGAATCCGGGACTCTTTTATCAATAGAGTTTTCGGATTCTTTGCTTGAGTTATTTTTTTGCGTTTAGTTCTTCGGCCCACTTCGTCAGCTGGGTGATCTCAATTCCGGTAACTTTATGAACAAGATCGGGCGCGAGCCCTTCTTTCAGCATGTTTTGTGCCGTAGATGCCCGTCCTTGTTCAAGTCCTTGTTCCCTCGCTTCGTAAATCTCCGATAAAATCGTCCGCTGAAATTTATCTTCCAGCATGGCCTTTGTGCGCAGACGTTCATCCTCGCTAATCTTGATCCGTATTGTTTCCGCCATCTCAATTCCTCCATTTTGTCCCATGAGCTGCTCTACCAACCGGAAATAACGAGGATCCCCCGCGACACGAAGATATACTCCCCAGCATTCGACCTCCGTCATTTCCGCGACCGGCTTGTTTTGATTCAGCTTCGCCAATTCCAGGTATTGCAGCTCTAACGTATCGGTTAACTCTACCCCTCGTTCGATCTCCATGAGACGGTAGATGTGGTGAAACTGTGGGGTGTAGTCAAACATGGAATCGACGACGATGCTGATCACCACGCATTTTTTCAAATGCGCGAAACTTTCGCCTTCGTCCAGCGTTTCCATAAGTTGCCGTGCACCGTAATAAAGACTCCTTTTTGGCAGGAATTCCTGCTTCCGGACCTGCATTTCAATATCGATCCGCTGGCCGTACTTTGTACGAACCACGATATCCATGCAGGACAGCTTTTCACCCACATGTGTTTGCAGGTTAAAGGGATTGACATATTCCAATTCGCTGATCGGGTCATCACAGCTGTCTCCGCCTTGCTTCATACTTTCCCGCAGGACTGCGTTAAGCAGACTGATGAGCGCCATTTTACATTCTTTCCGATCCCTGCCGAAGACCGCTTTGAACACTAGGTCCGATGTGAGACGAATCGGTATTGGGGAAGCGGACGTCTTCTGTTCCGGGCCGATCTGTCCCTGCGTTGATGTCTCATTTCTCTCTTCGCGTTTTCTTTTCATCATTATACCCCTTTTTCTCTTGTTCAGCCATTGAAATAAATCATAAAATAATTGCGTTTCAACTTTAAAAATCCAATAAAAATATTAAAATACTATATTTTACAAATATTATACAGTAATTAACAAATAAATACAATCAATAATGATAAAACTATTTAAAATATTTTTTAACATATTTAATTTATGATAGGACTGTCATTTGTTGATAATTAGAATAATTGGTTTGACAAAAGTGGAATGATGTCGTATTATTTTACTCGATTAGTAAATTACTAAATTACTAAATTACTAAGTTGCTAAAATATTTTATGAAGTATAATTGGAGGTACGAAAAATGAAAATCCCGACAACATTGAAGCATAAACCGGTAGTGGTGGCGGAGAACTACGGAAATATTGACGGAAGGACGGCCTACGATACGGACGCGCAGGGTCTATCCTTGGGATTGGCTCAGTGGAACGATCGCGGGAAGGTGGATATTTCCGCTAAGGTCTGGCGTTACACCGGGGAGAAGTGGTCTCGACAGTCGGAGGAGCTTCCCCTCCACAGGGTACTGGACCTGGCGATTTTTGTCTGCCGTACGGAAGCCTATTTTCGAGAGGCTTACCGTTACCCTAAGCTATATGATCCTGAAAATCCTACGATTGATCGGGTAGGCTTGCAGGGAGATGCGATGACCATGGAAGTCTGCACGGACAATGAACATATCGATGAGGATATCCAGCTGTTCCGCCAAGCCCTTGCGGATGACAGCGAGATGCTGGGCGAACGGTTTGCCACGCTGGCCCGGTTATTGAAGGAAATGGGCTATTCGGGAAGATAGGGACTTGGATAATGAAATGGAGTGGAGTAAAATGGAGAAACAACGGAAAAAGGAATTGATCGACGCGTATAAACAGCGTCCGGTGAAAGGCGGGGTGTTCCGCATTCTCAATACGGTAAACGGGAAGGTGCTGATTAAAGCGGCGATCAATCTCGAAGCCGAGCAGAATAAATTTGAATTTGCACGGAAGACGGAAACGATGTATTACACCTTAGCCAAGGACTGGAACGAAGTGGGAGGCGAAGCCTTCGCTTTTGAGATTTTGGAGGAAACGGAGCAGAAAGCGGACGAGCGTCCGGCGATGTTTAAGGATCGACTGAAGAAGATGGAAGAAAAATGGAAAGAGCAGATAGACAAGGAGCTGCTCTATTCGTAATAATTTGGAGATGGGCCGGAGCTGTGGGGGAAGAATCGGTCCGCTTCGAGGGGCAGGATGAGGGAAATTGGGGGAATGACATATGATATGGAATATTGCAATGCTGGTGATCGGCTTGTTCTGTACGCTTTACTACGTGCTGTGCGCACTGACGTCGGGACTGGGCACTTCGGCCCTGTGGATTTGGCTCCTGGCGGGGGTCCCCTGTATGATCGCCGGGGGTGTGGGTCTCTCCTTCGAGAAAAAGGGGATTGCGCTGCCGCTTTGGCCCTGGCTGTCGGAGACGGGAAAGCTTCTGCTGGTAACGTTACTGGCTCTGTTTCTTCTCGTCGAGGGAATGATCTTGGGACATATGAACGATAAGGGAGAAGCTGGGCTGGATTACATCGTGGTGCTGGGCGCTCAGGTGAGAGGCAGTTCGCCCAGTCCGGCGCTGGCGGGACGAATTGAGACCGCTTTTCAGTATATGAAAGAAAATCCTCATACCATCGCCATCGTATCCGGAGGGAAGGGGGCGGGGGAAGACATCAGCGAGGCGGAGTGTATGGCACGGGGGCTGCTAGCGGCCGGGATTTCCGAGGATCGGATATTGAAAGAGGACCGTTCCACCAATACGTCGGAAAATCTGCGATACAGCTTTGATATTCTGCGAGAGACCATCGGACCGTCAGTGGGTCCTAAGACGGTGGGGGTGGTGACCAGCAACTTCCATGTCTTTCGAGCAATCAAGCTGGCGGAAAAGCAGGCTGCGGAGATGGAAGATATTCGAGTTTCCGGCATCGCGGCGGAGTTTACCGGAATCAGGCTGCCCCACTACATGGCGAGGGAGTTCTGCTCGATTACGGTGGATCTGTTGAAAGGAAATCTGATGGGATGAGGGAACGATTGAAAAAGCGGAGTTGTTAATGGGCGGCACTCATAAAACAGCATAGAGTTGTCTTCGGGAAAGGGCCTGCTGCAGAGTTTTATTCTGCAACAGGCCCTTATTAACATCTTTTTCCGTGGCGATAATAGCCCGCAAATCCGTTTGTCCGTTTGTTTAATTCCATATATTAACTTTCGTATATAGCAGCTATATCATGTATTCTGCGCTTCATTTTTTCGCGGATATGCGGCGGATCTAAACACTCGCATTTATCTCCAAAACTCAAAAGAATATCGTAGTGATAGTCGTTCTCTACGAAAGGAAAATCAGCAATGTAATACTCGTTATCGTCTGGAGAAAAATCTTCATAAGTACAGTAATCAAGCACCCTGTCCATTATGGATTTATGAATACGGATTTTAATTTTCGTTTGTATCGTTGCCCAAATATCATCAAAATCCAACTGCGGTTTTTGATAATCCCGTGGTGTGAAAATTTCCTGCTGCATTTGTAGGTTTGACATACGGGATAATCTGAACAATCGAAAATCATTTCTTTTGTGACAATACCCTTGTAAATACCAATGACTGTTTTTCAATACAAGCTGATACGGCTCGACGATTCGTGCGGTTTTATTTCCGTGGTGGGCTATATATTCAAAGGTCAGCAGCTTGCTTTCCTGCAAAGCTATTTTGATAAGTTCTAAATATGGTTGTATGTTACTATTGCCTATCCACGGGCTTAAATCTATACATATCTGATTGACTTTTAATTCAATTTCTTTCGCTCTGTCAGCAGGAATAAAGCTCTTGACTTTCGCAAGAGCGTGTACCAGTTCATCACCTCGTACCATATTTGAGATACTGGAAAGCCCCATCAAAAGAGCAGAAAGGTCATCAGCCGAAAAAACCTTTTTATCAACCTTGTATTCCTGCATGATTTCAAAACCGCCGCCTACTCCTGATGTCGAGCGAACAGGAATACCCGCCATGTTGATTGCATCTATATCACGGTAGATTGTGCGGGGCGAAACTTCAAACATATCTGCTAATTCCTGTGCGCCTATCCGCTTTTTATCAAGGAGTATCATAATAATGCTAACGAGCCTGTCCACTTTCATCTGATAGCCGCCTTTCAATTAGATTGTTGCCATACTGTTGTCAGCAATTGCATGATACAATAAAAATGAAAACAAATCAACTGCCTATCAGGAGGAAACACTATGCAGAAAAAAGCTTTAGTCATTATAGATATTCAGAATGACATAACGAAGAATTACAAAGAAATTATCTACAATATCAATGCGGCTATTGATTGGGCGGTCAATCATGATATTCATGTTGTTTATATAAGACACGAAAATTTATCAGCGGGCACAAGGACTTTCAAACCCAATACACATGGGGATGAATTATTTTCAGAATTGAAAATAGTATCAAACAA
>CAUHLX010000096.1 GCA_959606705.1 uncultured Bacillota bacterium
ATATTCGTCCGCGGTCACCGTCCGGTCCAGAGGAATCACTACCCTCAGACGAGGTTTAACTGCTTCGTGCTTCCGGGTGGAATACACCGCATACCCGCATCCGAGACCATCAATCCGGCGCAGAACATCCTCCGTACCGCCGGAGGGTATATTGTCCATATCCAGCGTCAGCAGATCCCGCCCCCGGATGGTTGACGCTGTGCGCTTGCCCGCCACAAAGCCCCCCACAAAGCCGCCCACATCCTTGAGATCGTCCTGCTGTGCTTTTGTCAGCCGCAGATAGCCTGCCAGCGTCTCCGTGGACCGCGCTGGCGTTTGCAGCTTCTCCACGAATTCAGACCACCAAAGCATCTGCTGAGGCCAGACGGATGCTCTGCGGCTCCCTGCGGAGCTGATCGTAATTTGTCTATCGTTGTTCATCAGCATGGTGGTCTCTCTCCTTCTATTCCTTCCGATAATATTCCCCTTTGAATCCGTCGGCGTCCAGGATCAGGCCCGGTGCCCAGGGAATCGGCTCCGCCATAATGGCATACATTTGTTCCAGATCGCCTCCACAGTCATCGCAGATCACTTCATCGTGAATGTGAAACACTGGATGATACCCCGCGGTTTCCAGTCTCTGCAGACTGATCGCCAGACAGTCCCGCGCGATGGCCTGGACAATGTTTTCCACCAGCTTTCCGCCATACGTGTCCATGACTGTCCATTTCTTGGTTACCTGATCCATTCCGTAATAATGGAGACTGTCGTTTCCCCACTGATTCTCCGATAAAAACGGATGCGCATAATAGAGCTTCCTTCCCGAAGGTAAGGCAATCGTCAGAAAATCCTGCCCGCTTGCAGGGTCTGCTTCTCTGACAAACAGCAGTCCCCTCACACCGGTGGGCAATCCTGTGTTCATCACCTGCAGGGCAGCCTTTTCCACGGCGTACCAAAGATCTACAATCCGCTTGTTGGAGGCTCGCCAACGCTGGACAATCTCCGGGAGTTCCTCCTCGGTCAGTCCCATCCGGAGTGCCCCCATCTGGATCAATGCCCCGGCAGCCCCCTGATAGCCCAGCGCCAGCTCTGCCACCTTCCCCTTTTGCCGCAGGCCGTAGTTCTCATGCCCCTTCACAATTGTTTCGATCGGCACACCGAACATAGCCGAAGCCGAGGCTTCGTAGATCTTTCCGTGAGTGGAGAAGACTTCCTGACGCCACTGTTCTCCTGCCAGCCACGCAATGACCCGCGCTTCGATCGCGCTGAAATCCGCTACGAAAAAAGTATTTCCTACAGCCGGCACAAAAGCCGTCCGAATCAGCTGGGACAGAGTGTCCGGTATGTTCCCAAAAATTATCTTCAGAGTGTCCAGCTTCTTTTCTCTTACCAGTTCCCGCGCCAGCGGCAGCATCGCCGCTTCCATCGTATTTCGTGGCAGATTCTGAACCTGCACTAGACGGCCGGCCCATCTTCCGGTCCGGTTTGCGCCGTAGAACTGCAGCAGTCCCCTCACCCGTCCATCCATGCAGGCTGCGGCGTCCATGGCCGTGTATTTCTTTACGGATGTCTTGGACAGTTCCTGCCGGATCTCGAGAACGCGCCGTGCCGCTGAGCTGGCAGTGGTCTCTATCATCTGTACAACGGTATCTTTACGAAGATTCTCTACTTCTGCCCCCGTCTCTTTCTCCAACCACGCAGTCAGTTGCTGAACACTTTTGGGATTGTCCATCCCGGAGATCCTGACAGCTTCCTCCGTGAGCTGGCGGGTCACCTCCTCGTGACACCACAGCGCGCCTTCAATCAGCTGCCGGTCCACTGCCACTCCTCGGGCATTGATCCGCTGGTCCTGCACCCATTGATCCCGAATCTCATTCGGAACGGGAAAGACAGACAGCCGGCGTTCGATCTCCATCTCTGTGATCACGTCCTGCTGGTTGTATTCCTTGAACAGCTCCCACTTCTCCGGATCATGTGCGGGCCAGTTCCGGGTCCGGCCGCCGTTGCTTTTCGTCGGCTTGCAGGGAGTGCAGAAATATTTGATTAAAGCATTCCCTGTCATCAGCTTACGTTTGTCTTCCGGAAGGCCCAGTGCCTTTCCGATGGCGGCCAGTCCGGCCGGATATCCGCAGTAGAGGCCGTGAAGCATGGTGCAGTGCCACTGTTCCAGCGGCGTCTGACCATATTTGTTGAGGCAGTACCATTCAAATGCCGCATTGTACGCGTGTTTGATCACATCCGGATCGTTCAGAGCGAACAGCACCTCCGGAGGGATGATATCCCCCTGCAGAAGATCCAGCACCCGCACCGGCCCCCCGTCAAAACTGTAGGCAAACAGAATGATCTGAAAGTCAGGGGACTGCACATATTTGTACAGTCCCGCCTTTTTAAGTTCCACACTGGAATACGTCTCCAGGTCAATATTCAGGTGCCTCACAGCCCCATCACCCCACCCGCAGCAACCGGCCGGCCCGTAATCGGATCAAGGACCCACTGCCCTGTTGGGTTCGCCGTATGCTGCGGTACTGGTGCAGAATTTACAGGCTGAGGTGCCGCCGGAGCTGGTGCGGTCTGTCCTTGAAAGGCATTGGCCCCGCCAAATGCTTCCTTCGCCGAAATGCCGCCGCCCAGAGGTTCTCCATCAGACACCTTCTGTACGGCGTTCAGGCCGCAGCCCACCCCTTTCTTTCCGTTGCTGTTGTACGGAAAAAACGTAATACTCACACGAGCGTACATCCCGCTATATACCTGGCTCTGATCCAGGATCGGCTGAATGTTCTGGTCCACTACGGAAATGGGCTGTCTGCTGCTGGCTGTGAACACCCAGCAGCCCCTACACTCCGTGCCAAACGGCATTCCATCCGACGGTCGTACACCATCCCCGTCATAAACCGGAACTGCCAGCTTCGGCGGCTGCTGACCGCCCCACTTCTCCGAGATTCCTGCTTGTTTCGCAGCTTGAATCGCCGTGTCAATCCGCTGTTTTGTTTCCGCGTCGGTCTTAGGCACCAGAATGGTCGTACTGTACTTTTCCTCCTGCCCCTGCTGATACGCATAAGGCTTAAACAAATGGGCATAACTCAGTCTCACTACCCCGGTGGTCACATCAGTTGTTCTCATAATCTTCTCCTTTCTCAATAGCTCTCAGGCTCTTTTCACAACTCGGACAGAGCTCAATTCCTTTCGTAATCCGCTTTTTATTGAGCGCGCAGTCTTCACATTTCACTTCAATTGGTGCCGCAAATGCTTCCTGCGGCGTCACTCTTCCGGATATGGCTTCCCGTTGGTCCTCCTCCGGCGCCAAGGTCGGTTTTCCCGGCGGCACCGTCACATATTCTCCCACGATTTTCTGAAACTCGTTTTTACCCAGCAGTTTCTCCACACTGGCCAGGGTCAGCGGCTTTTTCTCGTACAGCAGCGCCTCTTCCACCCCGTTCTTCCGGAGAGCCGTAAAGGCCTCCTCCTGATTCGACCACTGCCGGACTGCACGTCCCGCTACGGCCTTCCATCCCGGAATCTCTTCTCCGGCCAGACACTTCGACAGCGCCTGTGCTTCCAGATCCTTGGCAAAAGCCGCCGCCGCCTTCGCCAAAGGAAGCAGTCTGCTGATCTCCTCATTGTTCAGCAGTGCCGGCGCCTTTTCCAGCTCCGGTTCCATTTCAAAGAGAGAACTGGTCCTGGCCCTGCATTCACCTTTTGCCCGGCAGAACTGACAGGTATCATCATCGGGGTGGAACTCCCCTCCCCCTGCAGATGCCTGCTGTGCAATCGGCTTGATGTTTTCCCCCCAGGAAAGCAGCCGACCGATGGGGATGGTCCAATCCGAAATATTGTCCATCCTCGGCTGTACAATCGACATGGTCACCTGCTCAATGGGAAACAGTACCCGATAGGATAAGTAGGCTCCCAATGCGTACAGCATCATCTGAGGATTTTCCTCCGCAGAAACCTTCACGCGCTTTCCGTACTTGAAATCCACTACATGAAGGATATTCCCTCCGATGATGATGCAGTCGCTGGTTCCAGAGCAGCCGGGAATGAAGTCCTTGAGGTCCACCCACTTTTCTACCGCTATGTGTGGTTTGAAATCAAAGCCGTGAACAATATTCTGTATGTAATCCACATAGCAATCCGTATGCCGCTGCATCTCACGGTCATACAGTGGATCCGCTTCCAGCTTCTTCATTGCGCTGTTGAACTTGCGGGGCCCCATAGGCTCCACAAACTGTTTCCTTAGCTTCAACTCAGCAATGGAATGCGCCAGGGTTCCTTCTTTCGCCGAGGAGGAACCGGTATCCGAAAACTGCTCCTCCAGCCGTGCCGATGGCGGGCAGGCGATCCACCTGGCAGCACCGGAAGGGGACAGCAGCGCGTGCTGACGTTCCGCATCCGGTTCTTTCTTCTTTGCCATTAGATCTTCACTCCTTTCTCCCGCAAGGCCGCCGCAAATGCCCCGTATTGTTCCTTTGGCAGCTGGGTCAACGCCTGTACTCCGAACTTCATCAGGATCTCCTGAAGCTCCGCCGCATTGCCGGCGTCCATCAGCGTGGAAGCAGCCACGGCCAGCTGATCAATTGTATAGGCCGTTTCCGCTACCGGTACTGCGGCCGCGGTCGGAACCGTCGATACAGGCATGGAAGACACTGTGGAAACTGCCGGCGGTTCCTGTGGGCTGATCGATACGGACAGGGAATCAGGCTCCGGTTGATGCGTGGCGTTGATTACCTCCGTTTCTGGCGGAAGCCCCAGTTCTGACTGATCCGAAACCAAACCCATTTCTCGGTTTCTGTTGCTTGCTCCGCACAATCCTCCCAATACCGACAGCAACGCCGGATCCGCAGCTACGGTTATTCTCACTTCCAACATTTATTTTCCCTCCTCCTTTTCGATCGCGACAGCAATACTGTCACCTTCCACAATGCCCAGTTCCTGGGCGGCTTCTTTTTTCAAATACAGCGTTCCGCACTTTGGATGTTCCGCATCCTCTTTAAAACGAAAGGTGCCTCCGTTGGTCCGCTTCTCGAACTGAAATACCAGTTTCATTTGACTTTCTCCTTTCTTAATGCTACTCTTTAGTTGTAGATTTTTCACTTGCGCCTTGCTGGAGCTCCATCTCCGCGGGCGCTTTTTCTTTGCTTCTGGTCTCTAGGACTTTCAGCAGTTCCATATCCAGCTCCATCAACCGACGCGTCCCACGGTTTACTTCCCGAATTGCTGATTTTCTCGAAGTCTCAATTCTCTCGATTTCCCGCTTGATTTCCTCCACCGTTTTCATGCGTTCCTCCCTTTCGCTGCTCCTCTCCCTCATCTGCCGCCAGCATCACCGCCGGCACGATCCACCAAAACCACTCTCCTCCTGCGCCCCATCCACCGCGCTCTATGTACGCCCACCGGATCAGGAGCGCCGTGAGGAGCGCCAGGACGACGGCCCATACTGCAAAGCGTTTCATACTGTCCCCTCTACTTCTTCAACTATCCTCTCAACTGCATGCATAGACCATCCCACAAAAAACGGAAAATAATGTTCATCTTTAATGCCTCTTTCCTGGCAAAATTCATGCTGATTCATATTGGCATCCGCTAAAATCTGCTTGAGTTCAGCGATGATCTTTGCTTTGTTCATTCCACTCCTCCGTGCTGGCTTACCGACCGCACACTTTGCCCGTGTGATCCCCAATGCACTGCGTTTGGCGTAGATATCTGTAACTGCCACTCCAAACTCCTTTGCCAGATCGGCATTGCTCACTCCCTCATAGCACAGTTCCTTCAGGTGATCCACTTGTTCATTCGTCCACTTCATTTTCTTTCCTCCTTATCGCCAGCACGGCGGCCCAGATCAGTAACTTCTTCATTGGGGTTCCTCCTTCGCCTCATCCAGCGCTTTAAGCACCCCTTGAAGCTCATGTTCCGCCATTTCCCACCACCGCGCGTTCCCGGCGGCCTTCGGAAATGCAGGGTTCCCGTCTTTATCCAGTTCTGCACTGAGCTCTTCCCATGTTTCCCGCTCTTCTTTCCGGTACGTTGCGGTGAACTGTATGCACATTTCCAGGATTCGAGCTTGATCCTCCGACAACGTTATTTTCATTCGTCTCTCTCCTTCGCCTCAGCCAGTTCTTCCCTCAGCTCCTGCATTCGTTCTATACAGCGGATCACCCTCCTCTCAGCTGCTACTTGCGCACTTGAAACCTTCCCGATTTCCGCCTCGATTTCTTCAATTGTTCTCATGGTTTTTCTTCCTTTCAGTCCACAAACGTTTTGCGTCTGCTGTCCCAGATCCCGATCGCCTCGCCGTCTTTCGACAACTCATACCGGTCAATCCCAGCGGACCGAATTCTTATCCTGTCCCCGTCCTCATATCCCAGTTTTTTTAGGGCTTCGTTGATCTCGTCTACAAGCTGTTTCTGCTGTTTCCTATTCATGTTCCCTCTCCGCCCTCCTGGGCTTGTCCATCAGGGCCGGTGGCCCTATGCTGTTTCTTCCTGTGCCCTCCGTTCCAACTCCGCCATCAGGCACCGACAAGCGACTTCATTGATATTCTTCAGGATCGCGGCCAACTCCTCCGGCGTCTTATCGCGGTAGGCATCGTCATGGATGCGGATCGTCGCTCCACCTTCCGATATGTATTCCTTTACTACTGCCATGGCACCCTCCTTTCCGTAGAAGCCTATGTTTGCTGGGCTTGGGCTTATTCCTGATAGGTTGTCCTTCCATCCTTTTCCTGCTGTACTTTTCTTATAGGCGTTGCCCCGCCGAATAAATGAGCAAAATGTTGACGATTGTTACAATGGCCGAAACTAAAATCACTTGAATTGCAACAGCCAGGTATTTCTCTTTCGGTCTTTTTTAATCTGCTCCACAAGCCACTTCATAGAGCTTTTCTCATTCACCTCACCTCCTATCCCGCCTTCGGCTCGTCATGTGTCTCAAGAAAGCGTCCAACAGGCTCTCTGAAATAGCCACAGATGTTCAACAGATCATCAATGCTCATAACGGCTCTTCCGTTGATCAATTGGCTCAAACGCTTTGGAGTATATCCCATTTCCTTGGCTAGAAACTCTTGCTTCTTTCCTGTCTGGGCAAGATAATTCTTTATGTATTCCCTAACTTGGACCGCCACCATTGCGCTTCTATTCACCTAATCACCTCCAATCTCATTTTCTTGGACTATGTCTACATGTTAATCTTAAAATTTGGGAATATCAAGCAAAATAATCTCATTTTCTTGGAATAATTATTGACAAATTCAGAAATTAGATGTAGGATGAACTGGACAAAGGGAGGTGCTAACGTTGAACTACTCACTTGGAGCAAGATTGAAATACGTTCGTGAATCCAAGAATTTGGGTCAGAAAGATGTAGAAAGATTAACGGGGATAAACTATAAAACACTATCGAACTATGAGAATGATAGGAGTGAACCTGATGTAGAGAAGTTGGCGCTACTATGCAAAGTTTACGATACTTCAGCGGACTTTTTTATCAGTAGAGACTATGAAGGATCAAAAGAATGCAACTTCTTTCTTTATCCATATGAACAGGAACATATTAAAAGATATCGCATTCTTGATGCACATGGCAGAGAAGCGGTAGACTGGATACTAAATCACGAATATGCACGTTGTGCTGCCCCCGCTCCTATCCCTGAGACGGCCGGTGAGGATCAGGAGTCACTGTACAACGTGGTCACCTTCCCCCACCCAGACAACCGCGCAAGCGCCGGATTCGGCGACGAGCTGGATAGTGATGATGTCACGATGATCACAGCGATTGCCAACCGTGATACCATCCGTGCGGACTTCTGTGTTGAGGTAGATGGCCACAGCATGGAACCGCTCTATCGTGACGGTGACTTGGTATTAGTACACCGTCAGCCTGCCATTGACGTCGGCGATATCGGTGTATTTGTTGCCAACGACAAGGGCTACATCAAGCAACAGGGGGAGGATCGGCTGATCTCCGTTAATCCCGATTACCCTGATGTGGAACCGGAAGAATGCTACGAATACAAGTGTTTCGGTGAAGTGATCGGCGTGCTGGATCCGGAGTGGATCATCGAATAGGCGATTACTCATATTGAGTTCGCATAAATGTTTTCTAGTGTGTGTATTTGAGGAGGAGAAGTTTTATGGAATTTGTAGAGAAGCTCAATCAATTTTCTCAGCGTTTAGAATCGTTAAAGGATTCCATAGCAACCGAAGAGGCCACTAAAACATCGATGATTATGCCGTTCTTCCAAATGCTGGGATATGATGTTTTTAATCCGCTGGAATTTGTACCTGAGTATACAGCTGACGTAGGCATAAAGAAGGGAGAAAAAGTAGATTATGCGATTGTTGTTGATGATCAACCTTTAATTCTAGTCGAATGCAAATCTTGTCACGATGATCTGAAGAAACACGGATCACAGCTGTTTAGGTATTTCGGAACAACTCCTGCGAAATTCGGAATTTTGACAAATGGCATCGTTTATAAGTTTTTCACCGATTTAGAAGATCAAAATAAAATGGATTCCACACCTTTTCTCGAAATTGATCTTCTGAATTTAAAGGAAAACCTTGTTACAGAAATTGAAAAGTTTAGCAAAGAAAAATTAGATGTTGAGACCATTCTTGGCGCTGCATCGGAACTAAAGTACACACGTTTAATAAAAGATTGGTTTCTATTTCAGTTGGAAGATCCCTCCATTGATCTAGTGAAGCTAATAATGAATTCTACTTATGACGGAATAAAAAGCCAGAAAGCTGTAGAGAAATTTCAATCTTTGGTAAAGCGATCATTTAAACAGTTTATTAATGACACAATGAATGACCGAATCAAATCTGCCTTGCGAAAAGATGATGATTCAAAAGATGTGGATAATAATTCCGAAATGAACTCAGGCAAAGTAGAAGCTGAATCAAAAGTCGTAACAACGATGGAAGAGCTGGAAGCATACGCCATCGTCAAATCAATACTTCGGGAAATTTGTGATATAAATCGCGTAGCTTACAGGGACAATGAAAGCTATTTTGGCATTTTGTTTGATGACAACAATCGAAAGTGGATCTGCAGGATTCATATTCACAATAATGTAAAGTATATCACTCTTCCCGATGAAGAGAAAAAACCCGAGCGATTTGATATTAGTACTATAGATGATATCTATAATTATTCAGATAAAATAAAAGACGTGTGTAAGCGGTTTATCTAAATAAAAAACACCCGCCCCCGGCGGCAACCGAGAGCGGATATGAT
>CAUHLX010000097.1 GCA_959606705.1 uncultured Bacillota bacterium
CCTGCGCTTCCGCCTGCTTCCCTCCGGGCCAGCGGACCGTCACCTTCTCATAATCGATGTGCGGCAAGCAGGCGGCAATCGCCTCGGGGGACGGAACACGGGGATGATCTCCGCTGAAATCCCACAAATCCGATAACTCACCCACGGTGATATCGAATAAGCCTCCGGATAATTGGCCGTATTTGAGCCCCATTTCGATCACCTGCGCGGTTTTGGCATCCACGGCGACCGCCGCTCCGCCCGCTGCGTTGATTCGCCCGATATCGCTGTCCTCGATGGTGCGGGACAACAGCGCTTCGTAATCCCCACACAGCTCCAGCGCTTCCTTCACCAGGTCCTTGTCAGCCGGCTCGTACAGCGTAACCGTGCAGACCGTGTTCAGTAAAAATGTGGTTTCCGCAGCCGGGTCTTTCGCTCCGCAGCCACTTTGTGGTATGATAAGAAGCGTAATCGCAAGCAGCAGCGCCATGCGCTGAAATCGTTTCATAAACGGAACCTCGTTTCCAAAAGGGACCGCTAAGCCTGTCCCTGATTTGTCATTTTTCTTGCCGACAATTTTGCCGGATAGGTTTATTATATACGATTTTTAGAGGAATGCATATGTTTAAAAAAGCGGATATTGTTCTGGCGATCCTTTTGACGATCCTCTGCGGCGGCTCCACCCTGCTGGCGGCCCACTCCGGCACCGACGGAACGCAGGTGTCCGTCTCCGTGGGCGGACAGCGGTACGGAACCTACAGCCTTTTGGAGGACCAGGATGTTACCATAAAAAAGAATGGTCACACGAATGTGATCTCCATTCACGGCGGACAGGTGTCCATGGTCGAATCGGACTGTGCCAATCAGCTGTGCGTGGGACAAGGCTCCATCCGTCGGTCCAATCAAACGATCGTCTGCCTGCCCAATCAAGTAATCGTTGAAGTACGAGGGACAGCGCCCGGCGGAACGGACGGCGCCGACGTTATATCCTACTGATCCAAGGAGACTGCCTCTATGACATACCAACCGATTCGCACCGGAGAAACAAAAAAGATAACCGCCTGCGCGGTCCTCACCGCTCTAGCGCTCATCTTCTCCTACGTGGAAACTTTGATTCCATTTCAATTTGGGATCCCCGGAATCAAATTGGGTCTGCCCAACACAGTCATTATCATCGCGCTCTATACGCTGGGCCCTTCTTATGCTTTTACCATCAATATCCTGAGAATCCTGCTCTCCGGGTTTCTGTTCGGCAACGTGTTTTCCATCCTATACGCTCTCGCGGGGGGACTCTTGAGCTTCGGCCTCATGTATCTGCTGAAACGCGGCGGCTGGTTCAGCGTCACCGGCGTCAGCATGGCGGGAGGCGTGGCACACAACGCAGGTCAACTGCTGATGGCTGCTCTCGTAGTGGCCAACCTCAAGCTGCTTTTATATCTGCCCGTCCTGTTATTTTCCGGAATGATCAGCGGAATTCTCATCGGGATCGTGGCTCATCTGATCATTGCTCGTTTTCCATCCAGACCTTGAACACCTGCTCCTGGCCTTCCACATACGGATTGAAATAACGTCCCTCGATGGTGCCCTCTTCCGGGTCCACCGTGGCCTCGATGGAATTGCCTCCGCTTTTTCTCAGCTCTTCCTCACTCATATCCGCCACGAGAGACAGTGTCCCCTTCTCTCTGTCGTAATGGCCTTTTGCTTGGAAACGGCGTTCTGTTTGACGAAATTTAATCTTTCTCAGCTCTTCCATATGGAAAATTTCATGGATCTCCGCGGAAAGCTCCCCGTTCGGACCCTCTTCTTTTATCCGAATCATCAACGTATCGTCATCTATGATTGAACGGAATCGCTCAAAGTAGACAAAACCGTTCCATTTCCCTTCTATTCTCATCCTTTTTCTTCCTTTCTTTCGACGACCGGGCGTCCTATCGTGTTACGTCTCGTGCAAGCTGTTTTACATCCGTACCGCTTTTACTCCTTATAAGGCTTAATTATAACATATTCTTTATAGCTTTGTGTAAAACTAGTAAAAAGAGTATGATTTGAGCAGAAATCGGTACTTGATAACAGGGTGAAGCAAAGCTATGAGTAAAATAAGACAATTGATCGGCAAACGCCTCCGTGAATATCGAAAGAGCAAAAAGTACAGCATCGAGGAGCTGGCGCACAAATGCGGTCTGAATCCTGCGCATTTGGGTAAAATCGAACGTGGTGAACGCAATTTTACGATTGAAACTTTAGATAAAATCGTCACCGCGCTGGACTTGTCCTACCGCGAACTGTTTGACTTCGATACGAGGATTAAGCCCACACCAAACCCCATCATCGAAAAGACCGTCTCCTATCTGGAGGTCATGACCGTGGAAGAACAGGAGCATATCTACCAAACGGCCTGTTTTCTGGCCGCACGAGATCTTGAAAAAAAGACTCGCTAAGTAAAAATAAGATTATTCTTCCATACCTATATTATCTGACAAAAACCCTCGTAAATCGAGGGTTTTTCATTGACTTTTTTCGACAAAAGAATAAGATAGTAGATATGGCTCGGCTGAGTGATTTTAATCAATTTGGTCGGGCTTCTCATTTGTCTTTACAGGAGGTTTGTTTCAATGAACACACAGCAATTAATTTCCGTCGCAATATTTTTCGTGGTCATTGTGGCAATCGTGTCCGAGAAAGTCCATCGGGCCGTAGCCGCCGCGGGAGGCGCGGTGGTGCTGATTCTGCTGGGCATCCTCTCACTGGAGGAAGGAATTGGCTACATTGACTTCAACACGGTGGGCGTTCTTTTAGGCATGATGCTCTTTGTGGAGGTAGTCAAAGGCTCCGGCCTTTTTGAGTTTACCGCCATCAAGGCCGCCAAAGCTACGAATGGAGATCCTTGGAAGATCATGATTGCCTTCATGGTGATTACCGCGGTTCTCTCCGCGTTCTTAGATAACGTAACCACCGTTCTTCTGATCGGGCCCATGACCATCACCATCGCCAGGATGCTGGAAACCAATCCGGTTCCGTTCCTGATCACTCAGATTCTGGCGTCCAATATCGGTGGTACCTCCACCCTGATCGGCGACCCGCCCAACATCATGATCGGCAGCGCGGCCCATCTCAGCTTTCTGGATTTCATCATAAACCTGGGCCCGGTGGTCATCCTGATTCTAATCGTCACGATCCTCTGCTTCTGGTTTATCTACGGGAAGGAGCTGGGCGTGACCGAGGAGGCCAAAGGTCATATGATGATGCTGGACGAGTACAAAATGATCAAGGATCCTAAGCTGTTTCGCAAGAGCCTGGTCATGATCGCTCTCGTAATCGCGGGCTTTGTCCTGCACAGTACGCTGGGAATCGACTCCTGCATCGTGGCTCTGTCCGCGGCGACCATCATCCTGCTGATCAGCGGTGCGGATGCGGATGAAATCATGGCCTCCGTGGAATGGTCCACCATCCTGTTTTTCATCGGACTGTTCATCGTGGTCGGCGGCATGGTGCGGACCGGCGTGATTCACGCTTTGGGCAGCCTGCTGATGACTCTCACGGAGGGACACATGGTGCTGACCATGCTGATCATCCTCTGGCTGTCGGCAATCCTGTCTTCCATCCTGGACAACATTCCCTTTGTAGCTACCCTGATCCCGCTGATTCTTACGCTGGGAGAGAGCGGAATCGACGTGACTCCGCTGTGGTGGGCCATCTCATTGGGAGCCTGTCTGGGCGGCAACGGGACGCTGATCGGCGCGTCCGCCAATGTGGTTTTGTCCGGCATCAGCAAAAAGCACGGGCATCCCATCACCTTCGTTCAATATATGAAAATCGGCTTTCCTCTGATGATCCTGTCGATCATCGTTTCCACGGCATATCTGCTTCTGCGATATTATGTGATCTGATTCCACAAATTTGTGATATGATAGTAGTAATCCAATGGAACAATACGGCAAAACGAGGGGGTGCTTCCGTATGAACAAAACTTCGATCACCGGCGATATCATCGAGGTCTTTATGAGACAGCTGGGGGCTGCGGATGTCAAAATGGTCAACAGCACGCTGTACTACATCGAATTCCGGCTGCACAACGGAGTTGAGGTTTCCTATTGCTATAACATTAATTTCAAGGATCAATATTTCCTGCAGCGGATCAAGCCTTATCCGCTCTCGCGAGGCACATTCAGCACCGAGGAGGATATCATCGATTTCATCACCAGCGATATCAATCAGTTTTACAACGCCGAAAAGAGCAGCAACTTCACCCTCTATCTGGATATCGCCAACAAGCTGAGCATGATCGGCGAACGGTCCGAGGAGCTGTTTCTGAACTACAACGTGGACAGCGACCACATGCGTCAGATGAACCGCGTTTTGGATATCGTGATGAAACGTTTTGATCATATCGAACGGGAATCCGAAAAAATCTGATTGTATTTTAAAAAATTATATGATACAATAATTTTCGTCCGGTATGCTACTGTGGCTCAGTTGGTAGAGCAGCTGATTCGTAATCAGCAGGTCAGCGGTTCGAGTCCGCTCAGTAGCTCCAAGACGAAGGAGGTGTTGCAGATTGTATTTTGCATACCTCCTTTTTCAATTTGTTCGGATATTATTTCCCCATCGAAATAATATTTCCAATTACCGAGTGGTGCAGCTCGACTGCAATGACTCGACTGTAATGATCTGATTGTCAATCGAATAAGATTACATTGAGGTTCGTTATTCCCAGGAGGAATTCCATCATATGAATGAAGAAACTCGTCTCAAAATAGAATCGTTTGCCAGCCGCATTCTCACCAGCTATTTCTGCGATTCCCAAGTAGAATTTCTGATCTCCACCCTCGCTCCCGATGTGGTGTGGCTGGGGGGCGGAGAAAAAATGAAAGCGGAGGGGCGCGAGGCCGTGGCGGAGGCGTTTCGCCTGGGCGGCGAGCTGATCCCCTGCGACCTGAGCGAGGAGCACTACGTTACCCGCCGGCTGAGCGAAGGTCTGTACCTGTGCCAGGGGGACGGCTGGCTTCTCAGCAGACCGGAAGCCGAGATGTATTTTCATCAGCATCAGCGCTGTACATTTATCTTCCGGGAACGGGAGGATCATTTTGAAACGGTCTATATTCATAACTCGCTCTCCTACGGCGGAGAACTGGCGGAAGACGACCTGTTCCCCATCGGGGAAGCGAAGGAGGCTTATGATAAGCTTCGGAGTGTTCTCATTCAGCGGGAACAGCAGCTGGACCTGATGCTTTCCCAGCTTCCGGGAGGGATGCTCACCTGTCGTCCGGACAGCGATTTCTCCGTCAAATGGATCAGTGATCATTTCTGTCAGCTTCTGGGCTTTGAGGGACCTCGTGATTTCGCCCGGTACACCGGAAATACCTGCCGCGGCTTCATCTGTCCCGAAGATTATGAGGGGATGCTCACCACCGCCAACGATTCCCTGGCAAGGACCGGCGCTTATTACTGCGAATACCGGGTCAGCGCTCATAACGGCGATATTTTCTGGGTCTCGGATCAGGGAAGAAAAGAAACGGACCCGGACGGCGAGGAAGTGATCTACTGCTTCATCTCCGACATTACCGAGCGAAAGAACCGAGAGCTGGAAATCCTCCGTTCCAACCGGGAGGTGGAACGTCAGGCGCATTTTCTGGCTCAGCTGTACGACACCGTACCCTGCGGAATTCTCCAATTTTCTCCGGACCCCTCCCACACCGTGATCAACATCAACCGCATGGGCTGGGAATTTTACGGCTTTGCCAGCGAAGCCGAATACCGCTCCCTGATTCAAGATCCGTTCCAATTGGTTCTCGAGGAGGACCGTCCCCGGATCGAAGCCGTGGTCAACGGTCTCACGCTCAATGGCAGTCCCGCGTCCTACACCAGGAAAAGCTGGCGGCCGGACGGCACGCCGGTGTGGATCAGCGTAAGTATGGAACGTCTGGTCAACGCGGACGGGCTGGACGTGATTCAGGCCGTATTCACCGACATCACCGATATCCACAATCTGCAGCAGGCGCAGGAGCAGGAACGGCTATTGGAAAACCGCTCCCTGCGCACGGCGATCTACAACGCCTATCCCATGATCATCAGCGTGAACTTGACCCAGGATACCTATCGAAGCTTTCTACAGGATTCGGAAAGCTTTTCCATCCCCTCGGAAGGCTCCTATGGCGAGTTGGTGAAATTCGGAGCGGAAAAAACATATCCCGCTTATCTGGACGATTTTAAAGCCGCCTTTGAACTCAGCCAGGCCCTCGGCCAATTTGACCGCGGCGAACGGGAAATCTACATGGAGCTTCGTCAAAAGGGCTCTGACGGCCAGTTTCACTGGGTTGCCATTCATCTGATTTATGTGGATAATCCCTTCAGCAAGGATGTTCTGGCCATTCTGCTGATGAAAGGACTCGATGCTCAGCGGGCGGAAAAGGCCCGGCAGGAACAGCTCCTTCGGGACGCGCTGGCCGCGGCCAACGCGGCCAGCAATGCCAAATCCGACTTTCTCTCCCGCATGAGCCACGACATCCGAACGCCTATGAACGCCATTATCGGTATGAGCACCATCGGGCAGCTCAAATGCGACGATCCGGAACGGGTCCGGGACTGCTTCGGCAAGATCGACGCCTCCTCCCGCTACCTGCTCTCCTTGATCAACGATATTCTGGATATGTCCAAAATCGAGATGGGGAAAATGACCCTCTCGATGGAACGGTTTGATTTTACCGAGCTGATTTCGGAGATCACCACGATTTTGTACCCTCAAACGCTGGAATTAGGGATTGCTTTCGATGTGGTTCAGCAAGGAGATCCGGAACAGTATTACATAGGAGATCCTCTGCGTTTGAAGCAGATTCTGATGAATCTGCTTTCCAACGCGCTGAAGTACACGCCGAAGGGCGGTTCCGTCCGCCTGAAGATCGGCTTGGAAAAGGCGGCCCACGGCTTCTCCCATTTGTCCTTTACCGTTTCCGACACCGGGATCGGAATGTCGGAACAGTTTATGGAACGGATTTTCATGCCTTTTGAACAGGAAACCATGGATTCGGCCCGAAACAATATCGGCAGCGGACTGGGCCTGTCCATCGTATCCAATCTGGTCCGGCTGATGGGCGGCTCCATCCGGGTAGACAGTCACAAGGGCGAGGGTTCCACCTTCTTCGTTACCATTCCCGTAGAACGAGTGGCGGCGGAAGGAAAAGAACAGGAGCGGGACGCTTCACTCCTTCCGGACGGAGTGAAGGTCCTGGTGGTGGACGATGACGAAATCGTTGGGGAACAGAGCGCTTCCATGCCGAAGCCCCCATCGGACCTGCCTTTGTCCGGTTATCGGGTCCTGCTGGTGGAGGACAACGAACTGAATTCGGAGATTGCCAAATCTCTTCTGGAGCTGTACGGAATGGAAGTCCGGGCCGTGGAAAACGGAAGGCTGGCCGTGGAAGCCTTTTCCGCCGCGTCTCCCGGATATTTTCTGGCGATCTTGATGGATATCCGCATGCCGGTGATGGATGGTCTCACCGCCACGCGAGCCATCCGGGCTCTGGAGCGGCCGGATGCCGCTTCCATTCCGATCCTGGCTATGAGCGCCAACGCCTTTGACGAGGATAGACGCCTGGCGTTCTCCTCCGGCATGACGGATTATCTGGTCAAGCCGCTGGACATCTCCACCATGTTGAAGGCGCTCACCGAACTGCTGCCCAAAGGTTGAGACAACCAAGGAGGGATCTTCATGACACGAATTTCATCGAAACGCTTGACCGCTCTTTTCCTGAGCCTTTCCCTTATGATGTTCGTCCCCTCCTGCGGCAAACAGAAGCCAAGCCCCGGAGCTCATCCCGGGCCGCCCGAAGCTCCTTCCGTCGATGTGGATGCCATCCTCTCCCAAATGAGCGTGGAGGAAAAGATCGGCCAGATGTTCATGGTCAGCCTGGACGGCACGGTCCTCGATGAAAAAACCGCCGATGGTCTGGCCGCTCATCATATCGGCAATGTCATTCTTTTCGGCAAAAATGTAAACGGACGGGAGCAGCTGCTCTCCTTGAACACTCAAATCCAACAGAAAATCCGTGAATCCACGGGCATCCCTCCCTTCATCGGAATCGATCAGGAGGGCGGTACGGTCACGCGGATCACCACCGGCGCCACGATCTTTCCCGGCAATATGGCGATCGCCGCCGCCGGAGACCCCCAAAATGCTTTTCTGGTGGGAGAAGCGATGGGGGCCGAGCTTCACGCCTTAGGGATCAACGTGGATTTCGCTCCGGTTTTGGATGTGAACAGCAATCCGGACAATCCGGTCATCGGAGTCCGCTCCTATTCCGACGATCCCGCGCTCGTAAGCCGCTTCGGGTGGAAAATGGCCTCCGGGCTCCGTTCGCAATCCGTCCTGGCCTGCGGCAAGCATTTTCCCGGCCACGGCGATACGAGCACGGACACCCACTACGATCTTCCCGTGCTGGATCGATCGTTGGCTTCTCTCAAAAAAACAGAGCTGGTGCCGTTTCAGACTGCCATCGATCAGGGGATCGATATGATCATGACCACCCACATCATTTTTCCCGCGTTGGAATCGGAACCGATCCCCGCTACCATGTCCCCCTCCGTTCTCACCGGACTGCTGCGAGAGCAAATGGGTTTTCAAGGTCTCATCATTACGGATGGAATGAGAATGGAGGCCATTACCCGGCACTTCGGAACGGCCGAAGCCTCCCTGGCGGCCGCTCAAGCAGGCGCCGACCTGATTCTCACCGGGGACGGCGGCTCCGATTCCGCCTCCCCTCTCGACCTCCAGGCTCAGGCCATCGACCGTTTGACCGCCGCCGCCCGAGACGGGAGTCTGCCGATGAAGCGGGTGGATGACGCGGTCCGCCGCATCTTAAAAACAAAAGCCGAGCTGGGGCTGTTCGATCAGGAGCTGCCGGACCCCCAAACGGCGGAGGCCGACTGGTCCTCCCACGCCCTTCTGGCCCAGCGTCTGGCCGATCAAAGCATCACCCTGCTCCGGGATCGTTTTCAGCAGCTTCCCTCGGCGGCAGCGCCTTCCGGTACGGAGCCCCTGCCCGCCGCCGTGGATATGAATCTCACCTATGCCAACACCCTGTTCCTCTCCCCCGCCTTTCCCTCCGGCAAGTCCTTTGCGGACGCCGCTCAGGAAAAATTCGGCGCGCCGGGGCTAACGTTTTCCCGAAATCCG
>CAUHLX010000098.1 GCA_959606705.1 uncultured Bacillota bacterium
TACCTCAACAAATTCTGGAAGGCGCTGCTCCTATTCCTGATCTTTGTCAAGGAGCTCTGCCGCTCCAGCTTCAATGTTCTCCTATATGTCTGCCTTCCCCTTTCCCACCTCAAGCCGGGGATCGTGGAAATGGATTTGGACGAGGATCTGACATCGGATCTGCAGCTGATCACCCTGGCCAACATGATCACCCTGACTCCGGGAACTTTGACTCTGGAAATCTCTCCGGATAACCGCAGGCTCTACATTCACGCGTTGAACTGCGAGGATGCCGATCAGGTGGTCGCGGACATTCGAAACGCGTTTGAACGGCGAATCAAGGAGGTGAGCCAAATTGGAAGTTAATTTTCTGACCGACTATCCCGTCGTCAACGCCACGGTCACCATCGTTCTGGCCGTTACGGCCATTAACCTGCTGGTGCTTCTGTTTTATGTATTGAAAGGGAAAACACTTGCGGACCGGGCCATTGCCCTGGACGCCATCTCCATTCAAGCCATTGCCGTCATCCTGCTTTACAGCATGAAGCACGGAACCACCCTTTACATGTCCGCCGTGCTGGTGCTGGCGGTCTTGGGCTTTTTCGGGATGGTGGTTCTGAGCAAATACATCACCCGCGGCAACATCATTTACCCGCTGAAACGCGGCAGCCGGCAGCAGGACAATCCTCAACGAAAGAAACGGGGAAACGGAGGACAATCATGGATGGAAAAATGATTATGGAAATTATCGTCAGCTTCTTTCTGGTCATCGGCGCGGTGTTTTCCCTGGCCGGAAGCATCGGCTTTATCCGGTTTCCCGACGTGTACTGCTGTATGCATGCCCTCTCCAAGCCCGTCACCATCGGTGTGGCCAGCCTGATGATCGGATATTTGATCTTTGTGGAATGTTCCGGTGTGGGTTTTTCCACTCAGGGCGTTCTGGCGGTGGTCTTTATTATGATCACCGTCCCCATCGGCACTCATATGATCGCCAAGGCTTCCTATCGCAACGGCGTGCCGCTCTGGGAGGACTCGGTGATCGATCAGCTGGCCAAGGACGAGGCCATGGAAGGGAAGGAGCAGAGACCGCAGACGGAGCAGCAGACGGAATAACGAAACGCGGTTCACAAAACAAATCGGTTGTCAATTCCAAAAGGACGAAATGTTGAAATGAAAGGACGAAATGTGATGTCAAGCACATCTCGTCCTCCGAAAACAACATTTCGTCCTTAATTCTGTTTCTTTATCTGGTAGGGACGATCTCGATCCAATAGCCGTCCGGATCCTCGATAAAATAAATTCCCAACGTGGGATTTTCAAAGCAGATGCAGTTCAGGGCTTCGTGTCTCTCATGAGCCGCGTCAAAATCATCCGTCACAAAGCCGATATGGCTCTCGTTCTCTCCCAGCTCATAGCTCTGCGGATGCTCCGCCAGCCAGGTCAGTTCGATCTGTGTGGGGGAATTGCCGTTGGCGATCCAGGCTATGGTATAGCTTCCTTCCGGGTCCGACATACGCCGAACCTCCTTCAGATCCAGCGCCTCCTCGTAAAACTTCAGCGACCGTTCCAAATTTGTCACGTTGATGTTACAGTGTGTCAGTTTCAATTCCATTTCACATTTCCTCCAGTGCTTTCTCGAGCTTCTTTTTATAATAAAGCTTCCCGCCGTTTCGCAGGACAAAATCGATGTGCGGCTGTGCCTCCTCCCTCCGTCCCTGTTTCAAGAGGAAAAGCGCTTTTCCGGTGTGGATCCCCACCGCTTGAAACGGAAAACGGACCGGATTCACCGCCTCGTATTCATTCAAGGCCGCCTCCTCTCCTTTCTCCATGCGAATACTCAATTCCATCATTTTAATATTTTGCTGAAGAGATCTTCCTTTCTTCCGGGAAAGTTCGTCAAATCGCCGTTTTGCGGCCTCATATACGGTGTTCCGACGCTGAAAGTCCCCCTGTTCGGCGGCGGAAACGAACAGAACGTTGCAGCAGAGAGATTCATAGGCCGGGAAAAGCCGGGTCAAGTCCCCCAGCTCCGAAACCTGCCGCGAGGCTTCCTCGAATGCTCCCATCAGCAGCAGCGCCTGCGCCAGGCAGACGTCGTTGAGCCGGCGATTCCACTTGAGACTGCCTAAAAGGGTATTTCCGTAATGCCGTTCCAGCTGATACTGCAAATACGGGTCACAGTCCTGATACGCGTATCTCATGAAACCCGCCCGTTGTCGCTTTAGAAACAGCAGGATCACCACCAGCAGGACCAGCTCGACAGGCAGCGTGTTGAGAATCCCCCAGAGGTACCAGCAAACTCCTATGACCAGCAGGAAGAGTCCCAGCATCCCCAGCCGCTGCCGGACCAGCCGTTTGGCCAGCCGGGCCCCTTCGGCGTCCGCCACTTCTAATTCTTTTCTCATCTCGTCCGTCATTCGCGTTTCTCCCCTCCCGATTTCCGCCTGCTTTCCCTGCGGCTCAAAGCCGCGCTCCAAGACCTATCTATAATAAAGAAGCGGCCACCCGAAGGTGACCGCCTTGTATTTGCAAACTAGCGCTTGCTGAACTGGGAAGCTCTTCTCGCTTTTTTCAGTCCGTACTTCTTTCTTTCTTTCATTCTGGGGTCTCTGGTCAGAAAACCAGCGGCCTTCAGCGCGGGACGATTTTCCGCATCCGCCTGGCACAGCGCACGGGAAATGCCGTGCCGCAGAGCGCCCGCCTGTCCTGTGAATCCGCCGCCTCTCACCGTAGCAATCACGTCGAATTTTCCTTCGGCGCCGGCGATCTCGAAAGGACGTCTTACCTCTCTCTTTACGATTTCCGTACCGAAGTATTCCTCCAGCGGTCTTTTATTAATGGTGATCGTGCCTTTACCAGGGATTAATCTGACTCTGGCAACGGACGATTTTCTTCTTCCTGTTCCGTAATACTGGATCTTTGCCATTTATGATTCCTCCCCTCTTAAAAATTCCAGACTTCCGGCTTCTGCGCGGCGTGCTTGTGCTCCGGTCCCGCATAAACCTTCAGCTTCTTGAACATCTCACGGCCCAGCTTACCCTTCGGCATCATGCCCTTGACCGCGTGACGGATGATTTCTTCGGGCTTTCTGGCCTGCAGCTTTTCAAATGTCAGCTCCCGCAGTCCACCCGGATATCCGGTATGTCTCTTGTAGATCTTTTCTTTTCTCTTCTTGCCGGTCACATCGACCTTTTCTGCGTTGATAATGATTACGTAATCGCCCGTATCAACGTGGGGTGTAAAAATCGGCTTTCTCTTACCTCTCAAGATGGACGCCACTTCGGTAGCCAGTCTGCCCAGAGTCTTGCCCTCGGCGTCGATGACGTACCACTTGCGCTCCACTTCCTGAGGCTTTGCGATATAAGATTTCATTCTTCAAACCTCCCGTGTGCACGCTTCCCTTCCGGCGAGCTCCGCCGAAATTGCACGTATTCTTCAAATTATGTCTTATGCCAAGGCGTTTCACCCCACCCTGACACCAATGGTTATGCTTGGAAAAATCCGGGGCTAAGGGATTTTTACACATAATGCAGTTGATATTATAATGAAAAAAAGGCTTGAAGTCAAGCCTTTTTCCCACTTTCCTCCGTTTTTGTCTCTCCGAAACTGGGGTCGTCCTCTTTTCGATAAAGAAATTTTCGGATGGCGAAAACACCGGCTATGGCCAGCACGCCCATGAGGTTCTCCAGCATGCTGGTGTGATCCACGATCATCTGCCTGGCGATGGCAAACAGCATGACCTCCAGCACCGCCGCGTGGGAATGCTCCATCAGCATTTTAATGAATTCCAATCCGATGACCAGCCAGAGAATTCCGCCCAGCAGTTCATTCATTTGAACGGTGGACAGCGGCAAGCGGAACATGTCGAACTCATCCACCAGCGTAATGGTTTCCATAACGATGGCGATGAGGATGATCACTGAAATCAGGCCTTCAAATACACTGGACAGCTGAAATATAATCCGAGCCGTCTTTTGTGTCAACAAGTTGATTTTTTCCATTCTCATCGTCTCCATTTTAAACAGTATTACGGTTATTCTTCCGAAAAGCGCCGAAATCAATCAAATTTCAAGTACAATTTTTCGATTTCTCCCACGCATTCCCGCACCAGACGTTCCACGATTTCCTTTCTTTCCTCCTCGAAGCCATACAAGGGCACCGCCGCGCCCACGCAGCCTGCCACCACCCCCTCCGCGGTTCTCACCGGCATGCCGATTCCAAAATAGCCCTCGCTGTTTTCCGCGCTGCTGTAGCAGATTCCCCGCTGACGGATCTTCTCGTATTCCGCAAGCAGCTCCTCCGGGTCCACGATGCTTCTGGAGGTGGTCGCAGTCAGCGGGACGCTCCGCACGATCCGTTCCATCTCGTCGCGAGGCTCGTAAAAGGCGGCCAGCGTTTTGCCGTAGACCCCGCGATTGATCGGGTAGTAAGCTCCGGATTCATAGCGCATGTGCCGGTCCTCATAGTTGACCACTTCAAACACGTTGAGCACCTTGCCCTGTGTGATGCTGTTGGCAGCCACGCAGTAGCCGATGGCCATGTGAAACCGTTCCGCCGTCCGGCTGAGGATACTGCGAATCGCTTCGTTGACGGAGCTGTTGCGGAGATAGGAGGCGCCGATGTGATAGGCCTTCGGCCCAATGGTAATCCGTTTGGTCTCCGGATTCACCAGAAGCATATCCATTTTCGCCAGCTCTTCCACGATCCGGTAGACCGAGGTGCGGTTGATGGATACCATTTCGCTGATGTCCTTCACCTTCTTATTATAGCCTTTTTCCGCTACGCACTCCAGGATCGTTACGATCTTCTCATACGCGTTCCGTTCTTCCATAAAATCTCCCTAACCGTCCGTTCACTATTTTACCATCCTCCATGGCAACCTGTCCACCGATTAAAACCATATCGATCCCCACCGGCGGAAGATCCAGTGTCTCGAAGTTGGCTCCGTCCAGGATCGTCTCCGGATCGAACACGGTGATGTCCGCGTCCATCCCTTCCTTTATTTGACCTTTTTGGTTCAATTCCAAACGCTCGGCCGGTTCCAGCGTCATCTTGCGCAGAGCCTCCACCAAGGACAGCGCTTTTTCCTCCCTCACATACTTGCCCAGAACCCTGGGAAAGGTTCCCGCCGCCCGAGGATGTCCCTTGCCCCCCGCGATGATGGCGTCGCTGGCTACCATTCCGTATCGATTGGTGATGGCGTCCCGAATCTCACCGGGCTCCATGGCGAAGGTCACCGCCAGCATATCCGGATAATCCCGACGGGCGATTTCAAAGATTTCCTTGGTACAGCGCTGATTTTTAAACGGCTCCGCCGTCAGCAGAACACAGTCGTAATCCTTATTCCACCGTTCCATGCACCCCTCGTCAAACACCGCCGAACCGATGTGGGTGGAAAACGCGTCGTAAGGATAGGTGTCATAATTGAGCCGTGGGTTTTCGTCGATGGCCCGGTTGATCATCGCCAGCGCCTGCGCCATCTGGCCCATGGCGGAGCAGCTGCTGAGATGTGAAATCTGGAACTTGGTTCCCGATTCCCTGGCCAGGCGAATCATCTCCTCGATGGCGTCCAAAGATTCCGTAGCGTCGCTTCGATAGTGAGCGGAGGCCAGACAGCCAAGGTCACCGGCTTCCCCGATGGCCTCCAGCGCGTACAGACATTCCTCATAGCTCATGCCGGGCGCGTATTCGATTCCCAGGGAAATTCCCCAGGCGCCGTCCGCCAGCTCTTTCAACAGAATCTTGCGCAGCTCTTCCTTTTGGGCCTTGGTCGCTTCCTCGTAGTTGCTGATTCCCAGCCGCTTCTCCCGATATTCGTTGTAGCCCGCCAGAAGCAGATAGTTCACCGGCGCTCCGCCCAGGGCGTCGATCGTCTTTCGAAACTCCGCTACTGGCTGATGCTGGACCCCGCAGTTTCCCCCCAAACAAGTCGTCACACCCATTTGCAGCATCATGTCCGCAATGACGTATTTATTCCCTTCCTGCGGAAAATCCTCCTCGTGCATGTGAATATCGATAAATCCGGGAGCCACCGCCTTTCCCGTTGCGTCCACCGTGCGAAGCGCTTCTTCGTTTATCGTTCCCACGGTGTGAATTTTCCCATCTTTGACTCCCACGTCCATGGCTTTCATTTCTCCCGTTGCAAAATCCGGAACCAGGCCGCCGCGAATAATCAAATCCAGCATCGTTTCCTCCTTCTTTCCATCCGTATTCGGAATTGAATTCTCCTCTGTAAAAAAACGGGGCCTGTCCTCTCCGATTTTCCATCAGCTCAGGACAGCCCCCATGTTATGGTTTTCTAGCGTTCAAAGTCCTTCTTCAGGCCCTCAAGCAGCTGGGGGTCGGAGAAAATTCGTATGATCTGGAGGCAGATAACCTCCGCGCCCTTCAAGATCATGTCATGTGCCAGATCTGTTTTCACCGCGTCCGCAAACTCCCTGGTATGAATGGGAGTGCCCGGCTTAGCGATGGCCAGCGTGGGCTGGAACGTGGGACAGACGAAGCTCACATTACCCACATCCGAAGATCCGAAGGTGGTCTCCGTGTTTTCGGTAGGCAAGTCCAGCTCCTCATATACCTCTGCCAAAACGGCCAGACCCGTGGCGTTGTTCTTCAAATTGTCATAGGCCTCCGCCGTCGGTGCTTTTTCATACGTGGTCTGGGTAGCGATTGCCGCGCCTCTGGCGCAGTCGTCCACCTTCCGAACCAGGTCGTTGAGATAGCCCCGCTCCTCCGCCCGGACATAATACTCCACCGAAGCGGTCTCCGGAACGATGTTGGGCGCGGCTCCGCCGTCACGGTACACACTGTGCATCCGCACATCCGGCGTCACGTGCTGCCGCAGCATATCCACCGCGTGCACCATCAGCTGCGCCGCGTTCAGAGCGTTGACTCCGTCCCAGGGAGCTGCCGAAGCGTGAGCGGCCTTGCCTTTGAAGCTGTACAGATAAGAATCCAGCGCCAGCAGCTTGGGGGCCAGAATATTCTTGTCATCCAAGTGAATCATCATGGCCATGTCGTAGCCGTCGAACACGCCCTGTTTTACCATGGTACATTTGGCGCCGTCGGTTTCCTCCACCGGAGTTCCGATGACGTCCACATCCACATCCAGCGCGTCCTGCGCCTCCATCATGGCAATCCCCGCCAGGACGCTGATGGAACCGCTGACACAGTGGCCGCACGCGTGCCCCACTTCGGGAAGCGCGTCGTATTCCGTAAGAATTGCCACCTTGCGGCCATGCTTTTTGCTGCCGGAAACGGCTTTGAATGCCGTGGGAAGTCCCGCGAAGGGGTATTCCACGGTGAACCCGTGTCTGCGCAGCAGCTCCACGATCTTAGCGGAGGATTCGAACTCCTGTCCGGAAATTTCCGGGTGATCCGCCAGATCGTCGTTTAACGCTTTCAGCTCGCTGAAATTGCTCTCCGCGGCCTGAAAGACAGACTTCTTGATTTCTTCATACGAACTCATTCTTAACGTTACCCCTTTCCCTTGCGATGTTCTGTTTTTAGAACGGTCCAAATCCGGTCAGCTGTGCGATGATGACGCAGACCGCGCCCATCGCATACTGTGTCAGAATGAGAGGCAGGATCCATTTCGCCCACTTGGTCCAGGGAATCTTCGCCAGCGCCAGACCGGCCATGAAGTACCCGGAGGTCGGGGTGAAGATGTTGGAAATTCCATCACCCAGCTGGAAAGCCAGACAAGCGGTCTGACGGGTTACGCCTACCATGTCGGCCAGAGGAGCCATGATGGGAATGGATACCGCCGCCTGTCCGCTTCCGGAAGGAATCAGGAAGTTCAACAGGCACTGGAAGATGTACATACCGATGGCTGTCACCGCGCCGGGCAGGCTGTTCAGCAGAGAAGCCGCTCCGTAGAGGATGGTGTGAATGATCTGGCCCTGAGTGAGGACCACCAAAATTCCTCTTGCGAAACCGACGATCAAAGCGCCGGAGGCAACCGTTGCCATTCCCTTGCCCAGAGATTCCGCATAGCCGTTGAAGCCCATTCTTCCGATGGCCGCCACTACGAAGGACATGCCCAGGAACAGAGCGGAAATTTCGGTCATGTACCATCCGTACTTGATGACTCCGAAGATCAACAGCGCGATGGATGCCACGAATACCAGCAGAATCACCTTTTCACGGCTGCCAAACTCATGGAGCTGTGCTTCCTCGGTGTTTTCCTCCCGCGCCTGATCGATCTCATACATGGGAGAAAGCTGGGGATTTTTCTTGACTTTGTGTGCGTACCGGGTCACCAGCGTGATGGTGACAGCTTCAAATACCACGAACATAATGATGCGGAAGGTCATGCCCGAGAAGATGGGCAGTCCCGCGATTCCCTGCGCCACGCCGATGGTGAAGGGGTTCATGAAGGCCGCCGCGAAGCCGCAGCCCGCGCCGCAGAAGACCATGGCCGTACCGACGATGGAGTCAAAGCCCAGTCCAATGGCCAAGCTGATCATAATCGGAATGAACGGCAAGGTTTCCTCCGCCATGCCGATGATCGCTCCGCCAAAACCAAAGGCCAGCATAACCACCGGAATCACCAGAGATTCTTTGCCCTTCATGGCCCGGGTCAAACGGCCCAGTCCGGCTTCGATCGCCCCGGTGTCCTGCAGTACCCCGAAGCTTCCTCCGACGATGAAGATGAAGAAAATGATCTGAGCACTTTCCACCATGCCATTGGGCACCGCGGAGAGGAATCCCATCAGATTGACCGGTGTGGAATCTACCTGGTGGTAGGTGCCGGCCACCGCGATGGTCCTGCCGTCCACTTCCTGCATATCATAGGTACCCGCGGGCACCAGATAGGTCAGGACCGTACAAATAAAAATGATTGCGAGCAGCAGTATGTATACATGAGGTACCTGCAGCTTCTTCTTTGTTGCTTCCTTTTCCATTTTGCAACCCTCCTTAAAAGTGAGTGATAATTAAATTGGTGTTCATCAGGCGGAATAAATTACGTCAAATGAACAGTTATAAAAAATAACACTTAAAGAATAACAAACTTTTTTGTCATTGTAAAGTTGATAGTTCTTAAGTTTTGCCCGCCATTTA
>CAUHLX010000099.1 GCA_959606705.1 uncultured Bacillota bacterium
AACAATTAAATAAACATCAAACGATTGACAAAGGCGTCAACTTTTTTACCGTAGTGCGGGAAAAGTTGACTCCTTTTTTTGCATTCCGGGAAAAAAATTCTTCTGATGTGGTCCGTTTAAAACAAAAAAACAGAAAGAAAAGAATGGAGGAACATAAAATGATTAGAGGATCGATTGTAGCAATGATCACACCGTTTCACCGGGATGGAAGCGTGAATTATGAAAAGTGCAGGGAGCTGGTGGAGTTTTACATCGAAGGTCAGTCGGACGGTATCGTGGTGCTGGGCACTACGGCGGAGACCCCGGCGCTGACGGAGAGCGAAAAAGAGCGGATCATCAGGACCTGCGTGGAGGCGGCGGCCGGCCGGGTTCCCATTATCGCAGGCAGCGGGTCCAACAACACCTTGACCGCCAAGGAGCAGAGTCTCGCTTATCAGGCACTGGGTGCGGACGGACTGCTGGTAGTGACTCCCTATTACAACAAAACGAATCAGGCGGGGATGATTCGTCATTTCACGGAGGTGGCGGACGCGGTTTCCATTCCGGTGATCCTCTACAACGTACCGGGAAGAACCGGCTGTTCTCTGACCTGCGAGGCGGTGGCGGAGCTGAGCCGGCACCCCAATATCGCGGGAATCAAAGAGGCCAGCGGCGACATTTCCTTCGTGAGTCGGATCGCCCGTTATGTCTCGGAGGAGTTCGCCCTGTATTCGGGGAACGACGATATGGTGGTGCCTCTGCTGGCAGTGGGCGGCTGCGGGGTGATCTCCGTGGCGGCCAACCTGATTCCGCGGCAGATGCACCAGCTGGTAATGAGCTATCTGGATGGAGACATCCGGCGGGCCAGACAGCTTCAGCTCCGGTATCTGGACTTCATCAATGCCTTGTTTTTAGAAACCAATCCCATTCCGGTGAAGGCGGCCATGAACCAGGCCGGAATGGAGGTGGGCGGTTACCGGCTTCCGCTGTACCCGATGGAGGAGGCCGCTCAGGAACGGCTGATTCAAGAGATGAGAAGGGTGGAGGTAGCATGAGAAACCAGGAGGAACGGGGAGAGCGGGTGATCCGGATTGCCGTGGTGGGCCGCGGCGCCATGGGCACGCTGGTGAAGGAACAGCTGGAGCTTTCGCCGTTTGCGGAATGTGCCGGAGTGGTGGGGAGAAGGCGGCCGGGAGAACCGGCGCGGCGCGGCTGCTATGAAGCCCTGGCTTCGATTCCCGGAAGGGTGGACGTGGTGATCGACTTCAGCCATCCGGCCTGCCTGGATCTGATCGAAGCGTTTGCCCGGGAGAACCGCGCGGCTCTGGTCATGGGAACCACCGGCTACGGAGCCGGTGAGGAGGAACGGATTCGTCGGCTGGGAGAGCTGGTCCCCGTGGTGCGCTCGTCAAATTTTTCCACGGGAATCGCGGTGCTGCGCCGGGTTCTATCTATGATCGCGCCGGTTTTGGGAGAGGATTATGATATGGAGCTGGTGGAAAAGCATCATCGTAAAAAAGCGGATGCGCCCAGCGGGACGGCAAAGCTCCTGCTTCAAGCGCTGGATGGGGAGGGGCTTCGAACGAAGGTTTACGGCCGCTGTGGGCAGGAGCGCAGACAGACCGGGGAAATCGGGATTCACGCAGTGCGCGGGGGCACCATCGTGGGGGAGCACACCGTGCTCTTTGCGGGAGAAAATGAGGTTCTGGAGCTGACCCACCGGGCGGAATCCAAGGGGATTTTCGTCAACGGGGCCCTTCGAGCGGCGCGGTTTGCGGCGGCGGCGGTTCCGGGGTATTACGGAATGGAGGATGTCCTATGGCCCGGCCGGCATGAAACCAAAGGATGACGAAGCCGGGAAGATCGATTGCAAGAGAGCGAAGGAGGAAGCAATGGAAGCGGAAGAAATAATCAGATACATCAGTGAGGCGGAGAAAAAAACACCGGTTCGGGTGACCATTCGGGACCGAAGGAAGCTTCCTTTTCAGAACTGCAAAATTTTCGGAGGAACGGACCGGGTGATCTACGGGGACTGGGAGGAAATCCGCCCGGTACTGGAAGCTCACGCCGAAGAGGTATTGGACCTGGTGGTGGAGGCTGATCGGAGAAATTCCGCGGTGCCGCTCTTGGAAATCAAAGAGGTCAACGCCAGAATCGAACCGGGCGCCATCATTCGGGAAAAGGTGGAAATCGGGGACCGAGCGGTCATTATGATGGGAGCGGTGATCAACATCGGAGCGGTAGTGGGAGCCGGATCCATGATCGATATGAACGCGGTGCTGGGAGGCCGGGCAATCGTGGGGAAGAACTGTCATAGTGGCGCGGGAACCGTGCTGGCCGGCGTCATCGAGCCGCCCAGCGCCGCGCCGGTCATCGTGGAGGATGAGGTGGTCATCGGGGCCAACGTGACGGTCATCGAAGGCGTGCACATTGGCAGGGGCGCGGTGGTAGCCGCCGGGTCCGTGGTCATTTCGGACGTTCCGGCCAACTCCGTGGTGGCGGGGATCCCCGGACGGGTGGTGAAGCTCCGGGACCGGGTCACCGCGGAGAAAACCGAGCTGGTGGAAGCCCTGCGGAAGCTATAGGAAACACTCCGGTTCTTTTCGAACGGCGTTTTTCTTGGCAAAGACCGCTTCCGCCGCTGACAGGACCAGTTTGTTCAGCTTGCGGGCGCCCACGGGGCAGAGCTTGATGCAGCGCATGCAGGAGATGCAGAGCGCGGAATCCGTCTGATCAGGCCGATCGGCGGGAATCGCCCCCACCGGACAGCCTTCCGCGCAAACGCCGCATTGGGTACAGGCCTTTGAGGCCTGGGGTTTAAAAGGAACGCCGGTATACTCCCGATAAGGAACGCTTCCTTTTAAATCGAGGGGAGAAAGGGTTTCCCAGCTTTGGGTGTCCCCTACTTTTTTCGCCACTTTTCGGGCAAATTCCTCGATTCTTTTCCGATCCTCCTCATCGGGTCTGCCGTGAGCCACGGAGCGCATGATGGAATGCTCCGCCAGGAAGGCGGCGGCGGCCGCCGTGACAAAACCGCGGCTCTCGATAAGCTCTTGAAGCTCCGACAGCGCGTCGTCATAGTCTCGGTTGCCGTAAACGGCCAGGAGAATGGCAGGCGTTCCCTCTCCCTTCATTTGTCGAAAGCGTTCCACGGCGGGGCCTGGCACACGGCCTCCGTAAACGGGAATGCCGAACAGAACCAGATCCTCTGCGTCGAAGCTGGCGGATCGGGTTCGTTCCTCGTAAGACGTCACGTCCAGCAGTTCCCAGGGAAGAGAGAGTGCGGAAGAAAGCTGGGCGGCAAGCTGGGAAACAATTTCCTTTGTAGACCCCGTAGGGCTGAACACTACGGCGGCAATGCTGCGAATCTCCATAGGTAAAACCTCCTTTATCGATATCACCCAGTATAGTCCCATGGGAAGAAAAAATCCAGCGGCAGGAGCAAAAACAGGAAAGCGATCCGCAGGCGGGCAGGCCGTCGGACCGCTGAGAGGGAAACTGTGGGAGAACTAGTAGTAAAAACGAACGAATTTGATGCTGTAAAAATCGCAGGCCACCACGTCATCGGTCTGCATATCCTGAAGCAGGATGTAATTGAGCCCCACGCCCAGCAGCTTTCCGGTTCGGGATACCACCTCGTTGGAGCCGATGAGAAATTCCACCTCGCACCGTCTGCCGATCTGGGTGCGGAGAAAACCATTCATGTACTGTAGATTATTGTAAGTAATGGTTTCCTGATAACCGGGAGGCAGCAGCGGATTGGCCGGAACCTGGAAGGCCGGTGCGTTTTCGATGATTCCCGGAGGATTGACCAGATTGTTATCAAAGGAGACATCCGATCCGGGCATGGTGTTGATCTGGTTGGCGGTGTTTCCCGGAGTGGCGGGAACCAGCGGATTGAGGGCGTTCGGCACCTGCGAAGTCCCGTTTGTGGGCTCCAGGGAGGGAACGAACGGCTCCGCCTCCGGCATGTAGGGAGGATAGGGGGTGGCCGGCGCGCCGGAGCCGGGGATGGCCGGCATGGCGGGAGAAGCCGGTGCGTAGGGCTGCTGCAGGAAGGGCTCGTTCTGAAGTCTTTCCAGGTGCGGAACAGGTCCGCCGCATTTATTGAACATAGTGTATTCCTCTTTTCTTTTTAATTTGATGACTCATAGGATCGATATTACGTGGTGGCGTATCGGGAGGTGGGAATATAAAAGCAGTGATCTCCGATTCGATTGTGAATGACCCCGATTCCTCCGGGGGGAAAGCTGGAGGGACAGCTGGGACGATACGGGTTATAGAAAAACAGGGAGTGGTCGATGCCGGGTAGAATTCCTCCGGCAATGGCCCAGTCCGCAATAGCGTAGTGTTCCTCCGTGGGGGTCATATTGTAGATGTTCTGGGAATTGTAGCTTCCGCCCACCGATTCCTGGGCGCATACGAATTGACGCGGCTGCATGATGATATTGCGAACGCTTCCGCCTTGACTGACGCGGGCAAACTCGCCTTCCGTAGCCCGGACCCGGTTCATTACCACCGTGGCCACCGCTCGCATTCCGGCGTCGCCTTCTCCTCCGGCCTCGCATTGAATGAGCCTCGCAAGAAGCTCTCTGTCGCTGTAAGCCATGATATGTTCTCCGTTTCTGCTAAGTAAGGATTTATAGTATCTTATGCAGAGCGGGCGAAAATGGTTTCTAGGATCAAATGAAAAAGACCGGGAATCCGGCGGATTCCCAGTCTTTTTGTCGAGAAAATTTTAATGGAAGGATTCCAGCAGGGCGGGAATCGTTTGGGCATAGGCCTCCAGCCGGCTCCGGGAGGTCCAGCCCACCAGCTGAGTGTAATCGGTCCCGTCGTCCACGCAGTAGACCCAGTAGTGGAAGGGAATGCCGCCGGCACTGTCGGGGGTGGTGCCGTCGATTTCCGTGAGGATCGCGTCCTTGCCGGAGGCCCCTTCCTCCGCGCCCAGCTTGATGGTCTTGGGTTCGGAAGTGGAGGCGTCGATCAGTCTCGATTCGTCCGTCATCCGTCCGATGACCTTGTCGGAATACTCCGCCAGGGTGAGGGTCGCCGCACCGGCATCATCCACGGGCTTCCGCTCTCGAAGAACCACGGCAAAGGCATCCTCGCTTCCGCTTTCCCCGATGGCCAGCTCCATGGCGGCACCGGTGAGAACCTCTCCGCTTTTCAATGCCCAGCCCTCCGGCGCGTCTACGGTAAAAGTGCCGTCCTCGCTGGAAAGGGGGGTGGTTTTCAGCTTGTCCTCTTCCTTGGGCAGATCCGTGCCGCCCTTATCTTTTCCGCAGCCTGAAAGCAGGGCGGCGGTCAGCAGAAGCATCAGTGTGAAACACAGCAGTCTTTTCATGTTGTTCCTTCTCCTCATCTTGTCGTATCATTTTGCAATGGGTTTAGTATACCATGTTTCCGGTGAGGTGAAAAGCGCCCCGAATTCTTTCGAAAATTGTTTGCGGCGGGTCCTTGGTGTGGTAGAATATATTGGGTTATTATTTTTGAATGGCAATGATAAGAGGATGATTATGGCGTTTACACATCTGCATGTTCATACGGAATACAGTCTGCTGGACGGAGCGGCGCGGATCACGGATCTGATTGCCCGGACCAAGGAGCTGGGAATGGACTCCATAGCCATCACGGACCACGGCGTGATGTTCGGGGTCATCGATTTTTATAAAGAAGCGAAAAAGCAGGGAATCAAGCCGATTTTGGGTTGTGAGGTCTATACGGCGGCCCGTACGCTTCACGATAAGGACGCGTCCAGGGACAAGCATCAGGGACACCTGGTGCTGCTGGCGGAAAATGAGGAAGGCTATCACAACCTGATGAAGATCGTTTCCATCGGCTATACGGAAGGGTTCTACTATAAGCCGCGGATCGACCATGAGGTTCTGCGTAAATACGGAAAAGGCTTGATCGCACTGACGGCCTGTCTGGCGGGAAACGTACAGAACCGGCTGCTGTCGGACGATTACGCGGGGGCCAAGCAGGAGCTGCTGACCCTGGTGGATATCTTCGGAGAGAACAACGTGTTCCTGGAGCTTCAGGATCAGGGACTGGAGGAAGAACGAAAAATCCTTCCTTATATGAAACAGCTGCATCAGGAGACGGGGATTCCTTTTGTAGCCACCAATGACGTGCACTATGTCCGCAGAGAGGACGCGGCGGCCCACGATGTTCTGCTGTGCATTCAAACGGGAAAGCTGGTGGATGACGAAGACCGGATGCGTTTCTCCACGGATCAGTTTTATCTGAAATCCGAGGACGAAATGCTGCATTTGTTTCCCGACCTTCCCGAGGCGCTGGAAAACACCGTCAAGGTGGCGGAGCGCTGCCAGGTGGATATCAAGTTCCACGACATGCATTTGCCGGAATTTCACGCTCCGGACGGCAGAGACAACCAGAGCTATCTCCGGGAGCTCTGCGAAAAGGGCGCCCAGGATCGATACGGGGAGATTTTTGCAGGAAAGCTGCCGGAGGAGTATCGGGAACGTTTGGAATACGAGCTGTCGATCATCGAAAGCATGGGCTATGTGGAATACTTTCTCATCGTCTGGGATTTCATCAACTACGCCAAGGAAAACGGCATTGTGGTGGGACCGGGGCGCGGTTCGGCCGCCGGGAGCATCGTGGCGTACTGTCTGCGGATCACGGACATCGATCCCATGAAATACGGGCTGATCTTTGAACGGTTTCTAAACCCGGAGCGGGTGAGCATGCCGGATATCGACGTGGATTTCTGCTACGAACGCCGTCAGGAGGTCATCGACTACGTCATCGGGAAATACGGAGCGGATAAGGTGGCTCAGATCATCACCTTCGGGACCATGAAGGCCAAGGCGGTCATTCGCGATGTGGGCCGGGTGCTGGGCATGCCTTATGGAGAGGTGGACGCCATTGCCAAGAAGGTTCCCTTCGATTTGAAGATGACCTTAGATAAGGCTTTGAAGATGAATCGGGATTTAAAAAAGGATTACGACACCAATCCGCGGGTTCACGAGCTTTTGGATATGGCAAAGTCCCTGGAAGGAATGCCCAGACACGCCTCGACTCACGCGGCGGGGGTGGTGATTTCCCGGGAAAGCATGAACGAATACGTGCCCCTGTTCTTTTCGGACAAAGGCGTTTCCACACAGTTTACCATGACCACGATCGAAGAACTAGGCCTGCTCAAGATGGATTTTTTGGGCCTGCGCAATTTGACCGTCATTCGGGACGCGCTGGAAATGATCGAGGAAAATCACGGAGTCACCATCGACTTCTCGCGAATGGAATACGATGACCCCAAAGTGTACAAGCTCATATCCGGCGGCAACACCATGGGCGTGTTCCAGCTGGAAAGTCCGGGAATGCGGCAATTTATGAAAAATTTGAAACCGGACTGCTTCGAGGACATCGTGGCCGGAATTTCTCTGTACCGGCCGGGTCCCATGCAGTCGATTCCCACTTACATTGAAAATAAGAAAAATCCGGATCGAATCACCTATATTCACCCCAGTCTGGAACCCATTCTGTCGGTGACTTACGGCTGCATGGTGTACCAGGAGCAGGTCATGCAGATCGTGCGGGATCTGGCGGGATATACCTACGGCCGCAGCGATCTGGTGCGCCGGGCCATGAGCAAGAAGAAGCGGGAGGCCATGGAAGAGGAGCGTTCCTACTTCATTCACGGCAAGGACCGGGAGGACGGCTCGGTGGAGATCATGGGCTGTGTGCGCAACGGGATTCCCGAGGCGGCGGCCAATGAGATCTACGCTCAGATGATCAGCTTCGCCGAATACGCGTTCAACAAATCTCACGCGGCGGCCTATGCCGTGGTGGCGTACGAAACCGGCTGGCTCAAGACTCACTATCCGGTGGAGTTTATGGCGGCGCTGATGACCAGTGTCATCGGGGATGCCTCCCAGATTGCCAAGTACATCAGAAACTGCGAGGAAATGGGGATCAAGGTGCTGCCCCCCAGCGTTCGGGAAAGCGGAAAGAAGTTTACCGTGAAGAACGGAGCCATCCGCTTCGGACTATTGGGCGTCAAAACCGTAGGCGAGGGCGTGATCGACGCAATCCTGAAGATGAACCGGGAGAAGGGAGAACCGCAAGATATCTTTCAGTTTATCGATCAGATCGAGATTCACGAGATCAATAAGAAGGCCATAGAAAGTTTGATCAAGGCAGGGGCCATGGACTGCTTAGGTGCGAATCGGGCGCAGCTGCTGGCGGTATACGAGGGGCTGATCGAGTCGGCGCAAAACGACAGCCGGAAGAATATCGCGGGTCAGCTTTCTCTGTTTCAAACCAGTGAGAGCTTTGCGTCTCAGACGGCCAGTTCCATCCACCTCCCCGATACGGCGGAGTTTTCCAAGGAGCTTCTGCTTTCCATGGAAAAGGAAATGCTGGGGGTTTATCTGACGGATCATCCGCTGTCGGATTTCGCGGACCAGATCAAGTCCTTGGAGACCGCCACGGCGGAGGATATCGCTCACGCCGACCAGGAGGACAGCGGGATCGTGGACGGAATGATGGTCACGCTGGCGGGGATCATCACCAGCAAGAAAACGCTGGTGACCAAAAAGAATACCATGATGGCTTTCGTGCAGCTGGAAGATCTGTACGGGACGGTTGAGGTCATCGTGTTTCCCAACGTGTTCTCCGGCTGCTCCCAGCTGATTCGGGAGGACAGCGTGATCGTGGTGAGGGGAACGGTAAACTTCAAGGAGGATGAGGCGCCTAAAGTTCTGGCGGAGAAGGTTTTGGACATTCACGCCTTCGACCGGCTTCCAGCCTCCGAGCATGGTCCGGAGCAGACGCCGGGCTCTTTGATCAAGCTGCGGATTCCCAGGGAATTGGACGAGAAGGAAACGCTGAGCAAGCTGCAGGGGGTGATGGCGGCCCATAAAGGCTCCACGCCGGTCATGATCTATGCGGAGGCCTCGGGAAGGAAGCTGAAGGCGGGAAGGGACCTGTGGATTACGGCGGATTCGTCCTTCTATCAGGAGATGGAAGGATTGATCGGCAGAGAGAATATCAAATGACGAGAGGAGTGTGTGCGAT
>CAUHLX010000100.1 GCA_959606705.1 uncultured Bacillota bacterium
GATGGTCTGCTTCTTCTCCAGCTTCAAAAACGCCGCCACGTCCTCGATGGTTTTTGTCCCCGGCGTGTGGACTTCTTCCAAAGGAAGCTCCGCTTCCCGGGGCATTTCCTCATCCACGCAGACCGCCCGTTCCGTCGTGGCCGCCATATCACAGTGTTCACAGTAGGCGATTTCGCTCTCTCCCACCGCGGACAGCGCGGTAAACTCGTGAGAGGCGTTTCCGCCGATCGCCCCGGTATCCGCCTCCACCGGACGGAAGGTCAAGCCGCAGCGAGTGAAAATCTTGTTGTAAGCATCGTACATCTGACGATAACTCTCATCCAGCCCTTCCCGGTCCCGGTCAAAGGAATAGGCATCCTTCATGATGAATTCCCGGCTGCGCATCAGACCGAAGCGCGGCCGCGCTTCATCCCGATACTTGGTCTGGATTTGATACAGAATCAAGGGAATCTGTCGATAGGAGTTGACCTCGTTTCTCACAATATCCGTAAAAATTTCCTCGTGAGTGGGCCCCAGGCAAAACTCCCGCCCGTTCCGATCCTTCAAACGCCACAGCTCGGGGCCGTAGGCGAACCAGCGTCCGCTCTCCTGCCACAGCTCCGCCGGCTGAATGGCCGACATGAGGATTTCCTGTCCGTTTTTGGCGTCCATTTCCTCCCGCACAATCTGCTCGATCTTGCGCAGGGAGCGATAGCCCATGGGCATAAATCCGTAAACCCCCGATACCAGCTTGCGGATCATCCCCGCCCGCAGCAGCCAGATGTGGCTGGGAATTTCCGCTTCCGCGGGGACCTCTCTCAGTGTTCTGAAATACATTTTAGATAATCGCATGGTCTCTCTGTTCCTCCATCTCTCGAAAAATAAGCTTTGTCTCTATTCTCGATAGAGCAGCACGACCGCCTGGGCGGCGATGCCCTCTTCTCTTCCCGTAAATCCCAGCCCTTCGGTGGTGGTCGCCTTGATGTTGATGCGCTCCCGCTCTTCCGCGGGAACCGCAAGCACCTCCGCCAGAAGCCCGGTCATGGCCTCCAGATGTGGAGCCAGCTTCGGTCTCTGCGCGATGACCGTAACATCCAGATTGGCCAAGGCAAACCCTCGAGCCCGGACCCGTTCCCATACCTCTGAGAGCAGGATCAGGCTGGAAATCCCCTTATAGCGGGGATCGCTGTCCGGAAAATGACGTCCGATATCTCCCAACCCGCAGGCGCCCAGCAGAGCATCCATCACGGCGTGGGTCAGCACGTCCGCGTCGGAATGGCCCAGAAGGCCCCTTTCGTGAGGGATTTCCACTCCTCCCAGGATCAGTTTTCTGCCCTCGGCGAACGCGTGCACGTCAAAGCCGCTCCCAGTGCGGAAATCCGGGATGCTCCGCACTGGGCCCGCCGGTCGCCGTCCGGGGCCCCGGGCTGTTTTCAGCCGCTCCTCCTCCAAAATTGCCTCACCCATGATCAGGTCCTCCGCGGTGGTTATTTTTATATTGTGATAATCGCCTTTTACAAGATACACTGTTTCGCCGATTCTTTCAACCAAAACCGAGTCGTCCGTCCCGTAAAATTCCTCCGCCGAAGCCCGTCGATAAGCCTCTTCCAAGATTGGCCTCCGAAAGCCCTGGGGAGTTTGAACGGAAAAGAGGGTGGAACGGTCCGGTGTTTCCACCACGAATCCGTTTTCTCCTCGCTTGACGGTATCCTTCGAGGGAACCGCGGCGATGGCACCCGAATACTGAGAAAGCGCCTCGATCACTTCCGTGATGACACGCTCCGTCACAAAGGGTCTGGCCCCGTCCTGCACCAAAACGCAGTCCACGTCGCGGGAAACTGCCGTCAGCGCCCGGCTCACCGAATCCTGGCGTTCCGCCCCACCGGCAACTACCGCCCGCACCTTGGAAATCCCATAAGGCTCCACGATCTCTCGGCGGCAAAGGTCCCTTTCGTCTTCCCGGGTCACGACGCAGATTTCATCCACCAGAGGATGCGCTTCAAACTTCAGGAGCGTTCTCGCCAAAACCGGAACGCCTCCCAACTTTCGATATAATTTGGGAATGCCGCCGCCCATCCGTTTCCCGGACCCGGCGGCGGCAATAATCACTGCTGTCTTTCTGTTTTTCTTCATCATTCACCTGTTCAACGCTTGGGTTTCGCAAAGATCATCCGGCCCGCGGAGGTCTGCAGAACGCTGGTCACCAGCACTTTGATCGTCTGTCCGATGTAGCGTTTGCCTTCTTCCACCACGATCATCGTACCGTCGTCCAAATAAGCTACCGCCTGGTTGTTCTCTTTTCCTTCCTTGACCAGGAACAGGCTCATCTCCTCTCCCGGCAGAACCACCGGCTTCAGCGTATTGGCCAGCTCGTTGATGTTGAGCACCTCGACCCCTTTGATCGTGGCCACCTTGTTCAGGTTGAAATCATTGGTAACCACCTTGCCGTTCATGATCTGGGCCAGCTTCAGCAGCTTCACGTCCACCTCGGGAATTTCGTCCAGGGACTTTTCCGAAGCGGTATTGTAGATCTCGATGCCGTAATCGGTTTGAATCCGGTTGAGGATATCCAATCCCCGTCTCCCTCGGTTGCGCTTAAGGCTGTCCGAAGAATCCGCGATATGACGCAGCTCCACCAGCACGAATTCCGGAATGACGATGTTTCCCTCGATAAAACCGGTCTTCATGATATCCGCGATCCGCCCGTCGATGATCACGCTGGTGTCCAAAATCTTGGGTGTCGCCCCGCTTCCTTTGCTCTTCTTGCTGCCGCCGCCCTTTCTGGAACCGAACAGCGACCAGATCTCCTTGCCCTTTTTGGTCGCAATGCTCATTCCCAGATAACCCAGGAACAAATAAGTAAATACCGTAAGGACAAAACCAATGTGCATCACATCGTTGAGCCCGGACCAGAGCTGGCTGACCAAAAACGCGATCACCAGTCCGATGACCAGTCCGCCCGTTCCCGCCAGCAGCTCGCCGGTGGAAACTTTCTGCAGATCCGATTCGATATCCTTTGCCACTTTTTCACTGTGCCTGCGAACCAACGGAGCCAAAGAAAAAAAGATAATAGCGAATAAAATAATACAGACCAGAGCGCCGATTCCCTGTTGAGTATCCGAAAGACGGATCTGTTCCCTCAACTTCGTCATCTGAATCACCTGCAGCCCCAGTATCGATACTCCGTATCCCAGAACACCGCCGCAAAGCGTAAAAATGATGCGAAAAAATTTCTGATACATGTCCTCACCTCCTTTCCTTTCCACACTCTCAAATGAATAAATTAGGCGGTCTTTGGGATTTCTCCCAGGACCGCTTTTGTCCGGATTCCTCCGCTTCAAACAGCGGAAGTAATCATTTCACTGGCCGCGTCCTGATCGATCCCCTTAACGAGAATAATCTCGCTGATCAAGATCTGCCGGGCGTTGGACAACAGTTTCTTTTCCCCCGTGGACAGCTTCTTTTCCCGGTCCGTCCGGGTCAGATTCCGTACCACCTCGGCCACATTCATGATGCTGCCCGTTTTGAGCTTCTCCATATTCTCTCTGTGACGACGATTCCAGTTGTCGGACATAACGGAGGATTTGTCGTGAAGAAAAGCCAGCACCTCGTCCAGCGTTTCCTCATCCACGATCGGTCTTACTCCAACCTCATCCGTGCTGTCGACCGGGATCATAATCTTCATATCACCGTAGGGAACATGAAGAATATAGTAGCGTCTGGTTTCCCCCAGAATCTTCTTTTCCTCGATCTCCTCCACGATTCCCGCACCGTGCATCGGATATACGATTTTTTCACCAATTGAAAACATAATACATTCCCCCAGTCTATTTATAAGTATAAAACAAAGGGGGCTGTCCTGTCAAGAAAACAATTTTTTAGTTTACCACAACAAAAATAGCATGTCAACAATAATTCACTTCTTTTCGTATTTCCCAAAGTCCGCATTTTTCAAGGAAAATCGATCTCTTTAATTTAGCCGCCCCTCTCTTGCCCAGCCGCTGAAATTATGGTATTCTGATTTATCAGGTAAATCAAAGGAGGCTGAACAATATGAAACAACTGAAAGGTGCCTGTATCATCGGCCAATCGGGAGGCCCTACCTCCGTGATTAACGCCAGCGCTCTGGGCTGCATCGAGGCCGCTCTCAAATCGGAACATATTACCAAAGTTTACGGTGCCGCTCACGGAATCAAGGGAGTACTCAACGACCGCCTTTACGATCTCACTCTGGAAGACCCGCAGGAGCTGGCCCTGATGCGCTATACTCCGGCGTCCGTCCTGGGTACCTGCCGTTACAAGCTGCCGGACTTTTTAAAAGACGACACGGATTACAAACGGATTCTCGATATTTTTGAAAAATACGATGTCCGCTACTTTTTCTACAACGGCGGCAACGATTCCATGGATACCTGCAGCAAGATCAGCAGCTATCTGGCCCAAAACAACTACGAGTGTCGGGTCATCGGCATTCCCAAAACCATAGATAACGACCTGGCAGGAACGGATCATTGTCCCGGCTACGGCAGCGCCGCAAAATACGTGGCCACCACCTGTATGGAGGTCTATCGGGACGCCAAGGTCTACGACACCGGTTCCATCACCGTGCTGGAGATCATGGGTCGAAACGCCGGCTGGCTCACCGCCGCCTCCGCCATCGCCAGTTACAAGGGCATGGGGCCCGACCTCATCTATCTCCCCGAGGTTCCTTTCGATCTGGCGGACTTCATCGCGGACATCTCCCGAATCTACGATCGTCACGGGGACGTGATGGTGGCTGTTTCCGAAGGAATTAAGGACAAGAACGGCACTTATATTTCCGCCTACTTCTCCGACACCTCCAGAGACAAAGACGCCTTCGGCCACGCCCGGATGGGCGGCCTGGCGGGAAGCCTGGCCAACTTCGCCAACGCCAAATTCGAAGCGAAGGTCCGGGGCATCGAGTTCAGCCTGATTCAGCGCTGTTCCTCCCACCTGGCCTCGGATACGGACATCAGCGAAGCCTATATGGCCGGCAAAGCCGCCTTTGACGCCGCGGTCTCCGGGGTCACGGACAAGATGGTCGCTTTCAAGCGCGGCGAGGGTCCGGACTACGTCTGCGAAACCGAGCTGATCGATCTGGTGGATGTGGCCAACGTGGAAAAGCAGATTCCCCGCGATTGGATCAATCAAGCCGGAAACGGTCTGCTTCAGCCCTTTATCGATTACGCGCTGCCTCTGATCCAGGGCCAGCCCGACTTCCCCACGGAAGACGGACTTCCCCGATTCGCCAATTTGAAGCGGATCATGACCAGAGATCAGTAGTACGTCCTTTCGGCGCGGTGATCACGAATGGAATCCGGGAAGGAAGCCCCTTGGCTCCCTTCCTTTTTTCATGGTTTATTGAGGAATCACGATGATGCGGATTCTGCCGCCGGCGTCCGGGCCGCGGTCGTAGTCATAATAGAAGCTGGCTTTGCTCCCCGCGGCGGCCGCGTCGGACAGCTGGGCCGTCTTGTAATTGCCGGAGGAATCCTTCGTGTAGACCACCACGTCGTAGGCGAAGGAATAGGTTTTCCCTCCTGCGGTCACGGAAGAAGAATCCACCGCGGTCACCCTGCCACTCACCGCGCTGAGATTGCGCATTCCCGTCACCTCTCCGTTCTCCGTAACCAGGACCATCGGTCCCGTGCCCACTCCCAGCGAGCTGTTTTGGGTGTTGAGCGTCTTCTGCGTTCCGTTCAAATCATAGGTATAGCTTCCGGACAAGCTCATATTGCTGCCGGAGGACTTGGCTTTCGTCAAAATGCCATACTCTCTGGCGTCTCCGGTGGCGTCGTTCAGCACCAGTTCCGTAATTTCCCCGTTTTCCGCTTTGTAATAGAGCACCTCGCTGTCCGAGAGGGTCATCCCGTCCAGACGGGAAAGCGAAACGGAAGTGACCCGGCTGTCATAGGTGTCGGTAATGAAAGCGTCGGAGGCCACCCTGGCCGCTCCGATGGTCCGCAGCGACGCGTCTACCTTCCCGGAAAGCGAACTTCCGGCGGAGCTCACCCTCACCCCTCCGTTTTCATAGGAAACGGTCACCATGTCACCCGCGTCAACCCACTCCTGCGTGGACGCGTATTCCATCTCGGTGCCTCGAGGGGTCACTCCTTTAAAATAATAGGAGGTATAGTCGTTCCCCTTCGCATCGGTCAGAGTCTTTGTGCCCGTTTCCGTCACATAAATCGCGGTGCTCTCCGATGTCAGGTCCGCCGAAACCGCATCCGCCACGCCGCCGTCCTTTCCCAGCAGCAGTGTGATGCCGTCTCCTATTTTCAAGGTCCCCGTGGAAGAGAGCGCCGCAAAGGCCGCCGAGGATTCCAGCGAGTATTCCTTCCCCGAAACCGTCACCGAGGTGACCGCGTTCTGACTGGGCGAAGCCTTCTCATAAACTCCTACCACCCGATCGTCATAGGCCCAGACCGTGCCTTTCGACTTGGAATAATATAGAATGTCATAGGTGTTCACGTCCGAAGCGTCGGCCTTTATCCCATTTTTATAAATGATCGGAGTGCCGGTGTTCATTCCCAGCTCCGCGGCCCAGTTCGAGGACTTCACCGTGTACGGACCCTGCATATTGGAGCTGACCACATCCGCGTAATCCACCTCTCCACTGCTGTTGAGGGCGTACCCCAACGTCTCCGCGTATTTTTTGCTCCCGTCCTTCAGATCGGTTCCCATCATGTTATAGATCAAATTGGCCGCGTCCCGTTTGGTCAGCGTGGTCCCGATTCCTCCTGTGATGTTTTGGGACAAACCGGTGCTTTCATACAGGTTGATCTGAGCGTAGGGAAACACTCCGGCAAAATCCGACTGCTCGTAGCCCAGCAGCTTCAGTGCCGCGTTGGCCGCCTGCTCCAAGGTAACGGCGTGATCCGGCCGGAAGGTCCCGTCACTGTAGCCGGAAAGCAGTCCCTTGTTGGCCGCTATTTTAATATAAGGCGCCGCCCAATGCGACCCTTTTACATCGGAGAACGGCGATGTTTTCGCCGTGCCGGCCACCAGATCCTTATAGGTGGACGCCTCCACCAGCATCTTGGCAAACTCCGCCCGAGTAATCGTATTGCCCAAATGATAGCTGCCGTCGCTCCCCGCCGTAAGGACTCCCATGGATGCCAACAGGGTTACCACGCTGTCCTCCGCCGTGGAATTGGCAGCAGAGGCGGCAAAGGTCGTGGAAACGGTGGAAAATCCCAGGGACAGCACCAGCGTCAGCGCCGTCAAAACCGCCAGCCACTTCCGCGGAGCACCGGCTGCTTTTCTTTGGTTCCGCATCGTTTGTGTGTTCATCTTTTTCTTTCCTTTCTTTTTCGATTCCATCGGATCGGATTCGTTCCCGTCGTAACTCTTCTGTCGGATCGTCTTCAGTCGTATCGGAGCGCGTCGATGGGATTCAGCTTCGCCGCTTTGTTGGCGGGGAAATAACCGAAGATCATACCGATGGCCACCGAAACGGAAAAAGCCAGCAGAATGGCGTTTAAAGAGGGAGATACCGACATATCCATGAGAACGCCGGCCGCGTAGGCCATGGCGATCCCCAAAACGATTCCGATGACGCCGCCCAAGGAGCTGGTGGTGGCCGCTTCGATGACGAATTGACGCATGATATCCTTGCGTTTGGCTCCCAGAGACTTTCGAATGCCGATTTCCCTGGTCCGCTCCGTGACGGACACCAGCATGATGTTCATGATGCCGATGCCGCCCACCACCAGCGAAATTCCCGCGATCCCCACCAAAACCGCGGTCATCATTCCGGTCATCTCGTTGACCTGCTCGATCATGGCGGATTGACTGGAAACCCGATAGGCATCTTCATCGCCGAATATGTTATAAAGCTCATTTTTCATCAGCGTAACCGCTTCCTCCACCGTGTCGGTGTCCGCCGCACTGAGACTGTAGGAGCTGACGGATGAGCTGCCCGCCAGACGAGTGGCCGTGGAATAGGGAATGTAGGCTACGTCGTCCGTGGAGCTTTCCGTGGAGTCCGCCGTCTCCGTCAGCAGCCCAACCACGCTGTAGGTGCTTCCGTTGATCTTCATGGACTGCCCCACCGGATTGGTCCCCGGAAACAGGGTCTCCGCCAAATAGGTGCCGATCACGCACACCTTCTGCCGCCGCTCGGTATCGATGAACCGGATGAACCGACCATCTTGAAGCTCCACGTTTTTGATGGTGAGATAATCCTCCCCTACACCGGTGATGGAGCTGGACGCCGATTCCGTCCCGTTTTTGACGGTGGCGCTGGCATTGACCACCGGGCTCATGGCCGCGTAATACCGGGGATTTTCCTCGACGATCCGCTCCATTTCATCCACGGTGATCTGCCGGTTTCCTCCCCGCCCCATCACATTGACGGAAATCAGGTTGGTGCCCATGCTTTCAAACTGAGAGGTAATGTCGCCGGACATTCCGTTCACCAGGCTCACCAGTACGATCACCGAGGCCACCCCGATGATGACGCCCAGCATGGTGAGAAACGCTCTCATTTTACTTCCCGTCAAGCTTTTGACGGCCAATCGGAAGGACTGCTTAAAATTCATCGTTCGGCCTCCCCTGCGCGGTCACACTGCTTTCGAAGGGCAGACGGGCCGGAGCTCACGGAAGCCCCGGTATCGGAGACGATTTTGCCGTCCATAATACGGATAATCCGCTTCGCCTTCTCCGCCACCCCCATGTCGTGCGTGATCAAAATAACGGTGTTTCCCTCTTCATTGAGCTGTTGAAGAAACTCCAAAACCTCTCGGCTGGTCCGGGTATCCAGCGCACCGGTGGGTTCGTCGGCTAAAATCACCGGCGGATTTCCCGCCAGCGCTCTGGCGATGGACACCCTCTGCTGCTGGCCGCCGGAAAGCTGTGACGGCATGTTCTTGCTCTTGCCGCAAAGCCCTACTCGTTCCAGCGCTGTCAAGGCCATTTCCCGGCGCTCCTTCTCGTGAACCCCCTTGTAGATCAAGGGAAGCTCCACGTTTTCCAAAACGTTCAGCTTAGGAATCAAA
>CAUHLX010000101.1 GCA_959606705.1 uncultured Bacillota bacterium
TCACCCAGCAGCCGCTGGGCGGCAAGGCGCAGTTCGGCGGCCAGCGCTTCGGCGAAATGGAAGTTTGGGCGCTGGAAGCTTATGGCGCCGCGTACACGCTGCAGGAGATTCTGACTGTAAAATCCGACGATGTGGTAGGCCGTGTCAAGACCTACGAAGCCATCGTAAAGGGTGAAAATATTCCTGAACCCGGCATTCCCGAATCCTTTAAGGTTCTCATCAAGGAAATGCAGAGTTTGGCTCTGGACGTGAAAGTCCTGTCGGAGAATGACGAAGAAATCGAATTGAAGGAATCCAGCGAACTGGAAGGTGTTTCCGGGCTGGAAAGCATCATCGAGGAGATCGAGCCGGCCGCTGGCAGCGGAGAAGAATTCTTCGAAGAGGAAAATGGTTTCACCGAGGAAATCGCGGATGTCGAGGAATCGGATCCGGAGGCGGAGGAAGAAGAGGCGTTTCTGGACGACGACTTCACTCAGGAATAGGCGAACGTGATCCCCAGAGGTTCACATTTCACTTGGATGTAAAGATAGAAGGAAGGGGAGTTGCTCCTTGTACGAACTGAACAATTTTGACGCGCTGCAGATTAGCCTGGCTTCTACGGAGAAGATTCGGAGCTGGTCGCACGGTGAGGTAAAAAAACCGGAAACCATCAATTATCGTACGTTGAAGCCGGAAAAAGACGGCTTGTTCTGCGAACGGATCTTCGGACCCACGAAGGACTGGGAGTGTCACTGCGGAAAGTACAAGAGAATCCGTTACAAAGGGATTGTCTGCGACCGCTGCGGCGTTGAAGTAACCAAGGCTAAGGTACGCCGGGAACGGATGGGCCACATCGAACTGGCCGCTCCGGTTTCTCACATCTGGTATTTCAAGGGGATCCCCAGCCGGATGGGGCTGGTTTTGGATATGTCCCCCAGAAATCTGGAAAAGGTGTTATACTTTGCGGCATATATCGTAACCGATCCGGGAGACACCGGACTGGGCTATAAAGAGATTCTCACGGAACAGCAGTATCGTGAGGCGAGAGATCAGTATGGCACCGGTTTTCAGGCTGCCATGGGTGCGGAGGCCGTGCGCGACCTTCTAGCCCAGATCGATCTGGAAGAGATGTCCGCGGATCTCCGCAAGAAACTGAAGGAATCCTCCGGTCAGAAAAAGATTCGGATCGTCCGCCGCCTGGAAGTGATCGAGGCGCTGCGAATCTCCGGAAACAAACCGGAATGGATGGTGCTGGAGGCCATCCCGGTGATCCCGCCGGATCTGCGCCCCATGGTGCAGCTGGACGGCGGCCGGTTCGCCACCTCCGATTTGAATGATTTATACAGAAGAGTGATCAACCGCAACAACCGTCTGAAGAGACTGTTGGAGCTGGGTGCACCGGATATCATCGTGAGAAACGAGAAGCGGATGCTCCAGGAGGCGGTCGACGCCCTGATTGACAATGGCAGAAGAGGACGTCCGGTCACCGGGCCGGGAAGCCGTCCGCTGAAGTCCCTGTCCGACATGCTGAAAGGAAAGCAGGGCCGTTTCCGTCAGAACCTGCTGGGCAAGCGTGTGGACTATTCGGGACGTTCCGTAATCGTAGTCGGACCGGAGCTGAAGTTCTATCAGTGCGGTCTGCCTAAGAAGATGGCTCTGGAGCTGTTCAAGCCCTTCATTATGAAGAAGCTGGTACAGGACGGCTACGCCCACAATATCAAGAGCGCCAAGCGTATGGTGGAAAAGGTTAAGCCCGAGGTTTGGGATGTGCTGGACGAGGTCATCAAGGATCATCCGGTGCTGCTCAACCGCGCGCCTACGCTGCACAGACTGGGAATCCAGGCGTTTGAGCCGGTTCTGGTGGAAGGCAAGGCGATCAAGCTGCATCCGCTGGCTTGTACCGCGTACAACGCGGACTTCGACGGCGACCAGATGGCGGTCCACGTGCCGCTGTCCGTGGAAGCCCAGGCGGAAGCCCGTTTCCTGATGCTTTCGGTCAATAACATTCTGGCTCCGAAGGATGGATCTCCCATCACGACGCCGACCCAGGATATGATTTTAGGAAGCTATTACCTGACTCATCCCGGGATCGAACAGAGAAATACCGCGGCGGAGAAGGGCGACGGCAAGATCTTCACCGACATGGACGAAATGATGATGGCCTATGGCACGGGCGCCGTAGGAATTCACGCCAAGGTAAAGGTTCGCCGCTTCCTGACGGACGATGATCCGGGACAGCTGGTGGAATCCACCGTAGGCCGGTTTATCTTCAACGAAGGAATCCCGCAGGATCTGGGATATGTGGACCGTTCCACGGACAAATACGCACTGGAAATCGATTTCCTCTGCGGCAAGAAAAAGCTGGCGGATATCATCGGCCGCTGCTATCGCAAACACGGCAACACGGAGACGGCCAACATGCTGGACTTTATCAAGTCCACCGGCTACCATTACTCCACCATCGGAGCGATTACCATCAGTATTTCCGATATGGAGATTCCGGAAGCCAAGTTTGAAATTTTGGATAAAGCAAATCAGAAGGTAGATAAATATCAGTCGGCGTACCGCCGGGGACTGATGTCCGATCGGGAACGGTACGAGAAGGTCATCGAGACCTGGAACCAGGCGACCGACGATGTGGCGGACGCGCTGATGGATTCTCTGGATCCCATGAACAATCTGTTCATCATGGCGGATTCCGGCGCTCGAGGCAGCAAGAATCAGATCAAGCAGATCAGCGGAATGCGTGGCCTGATGGCCAACGCAACCGGTAAGACCATCGAAATTCCCATCCGGTCCAACTTCCGTGAAGGGCTGACCGTATTAGAATACTTCACTTCCAGTAACGGCGCTCGTAAGGGACTGGCGGATACGGCCCTGCGGACCGCGGACTCGGGTTATCTGACCCGTCGTCTGGTGGACGTTTCTCACAACGTCATCGTGCGGGAAGAGGACTGCGGCACCACCGAAGGCATCGAGGTCAAGGCCTTCACCGACGGCAAGGAAGTCATCGAGCCGCTGAAGCTGCGAATCATCGGCAGAACCGCTCTCGAGGATATCTGCGACGCCAAGGGCAACCTGCTGGTGGCGGCCAATGAAGAAATTCGCGAGGATGCGGCGGAAGCCATTGAGAAGGCGGGGATCGAATCGGTCAAGATCCGTTCGGTCATGGCCTGCAAATCCACCTACGGGATTTGCGCCAAGTGCTACGGCCGCAATCTGGCCACCGGCGAACCGGTCAATATCGGCGAAGCCGTAGGCATCACGGCGGCCCAGTCCATCGGGGAACCGGGTACTCAGCTGACCATGCGTACGTTCCATACCGGCGGCGTAGCAGGCTCCGACATCACACAGGGTCTTCCCCGTGTCGAAGAATTGTTCGAAGCCAGAAAGCCGAAGGGTCTTGCGGAAATCTGCGAGGCGGACGGAACGGTGGTTTCCATTGAAAACCGCAAGGACAACAAGACCGAGGTGACCATTCGCGGAGAAGAGGAGCGAGTTTACATCATTCCTTACGGAGCGCGGATGAATGTGGCGGAAGGCGATTTCGTCACCGCGGGCTCCAACATCACGAAGGGTCCTCTCAATCCTCACGATATTCTGCGTCTCAACGGCGTGGAGGGAGTTTACCAGTATCTTCTCAAGGAAGTTCAGAGAGTATACAAGCAGCAGGGCGTAGACATCAACGACAAACACGTCGAAGTCATCGTCAGCCAGATGCTTTCCAAGTATAAGATCGAAGACGCCGGTGACACCACGCTTCTGCCGGGAGGACTTTACGGCCTTCACGAACTGGAAGAGGCGAACGGAGCGCTGGAAGAGGAGCAGGAAGAAGCAACAGGGAAGCGAGTGCTTCTGGGCATCACCAAAGCTTCGCTGGCCACCAATTCCTTCCTTTCCGCGGCGTCCTTCCAGGAGACCACGAGAGTGCTCACGGACGCGGCGATCAAAGGATAGAATGACCGCTTGCTGGGACTGAAGGAAAACGTCATCATCGGAAAGCTGATTCCGGCAGGAACGGGAATGAAGCGCTACAAGAACATCAAGCTGGATTATAAGGAGAACACGGAATACATGGAATCCTTCCAGCCGATCTCGGAAGAGGATGAATTTGAAGCGGCTCAGAAAGAGGAACGTCCCTTCTTCACCGAGCAGGATGAAAAGATTACCGAAGAAATTACGGATCTGGCGGGAATGAGCCAGGCTCCCGAACCGGAGGACAGCTTGGAAGACGACGGATTCACCGTTTTATAGACTTTTTGCCCGGAGAGCGCAAGGCGTGATCCGCACGGCAAAACGGACAGCAGAGGAAACTTGAAATTTCAATGACTAATTGCTCAGTGTATCGGACATTTTTGTTGACAGTTAAGTCGGCATGATGATATACTGAGCTTTGGTTCGTCACGGTTTGATATCGTGATTTACAAGGTTTAAACCGTTTTGGTTTAGATAGATATATATCAAGAAAGGAGAAAACACATGCCTACAATTAACCAGTTGGTAAGACAGGGAAGAACCAGAGCTGTCAAGAAGTCTACCGCGCCGGCTTTGTTGAAGGGACTGAACTCCATCCGGAGAGTGCCCACCAACACGGAAGCACCTCAGAAGAGAGGCGTCTGCACTTCTGTCAAGACTGTAACTCCTAAGAAGCCGAACTCCGCGCTTAGAAAAGTAGCGAGAGTCCGTCTCACCAATGGAATCGAGGTTACCGCGTACATTCCCGGGATTGGACACAATCTTCAGGAGCACAGCGTTGTGCTGATTCGCGGCGGAAGAGTTAAGGACCTTCCCGGTGTGAGATATCACATCGTAAGAGGCACGCTTGATACCGCAGGGGTATCCGGCAGAGGCCAGGCTCGTTCCAAGTATGGTGCGAAGAGACCCAAGAAATAAGCAGAAGTTAGATACGGTAGTAAAATGTTTGTGCCCTTGATATATGTCTATCTAAATATATCCAGTGCACCACGGGTTCCCGTATCCACTCAAGGATCAAGGGAAATCGAGTACCGAATCGGCGCAGTAAAAGCTTGTTCGGGGACAAGGTCCTTAAGAGCTGTTTGCTTGCGCAGGAGAATTTAGGAGGGAAGAGAAGTGCCTAGAAGAGGAAATGTACCGAAAAGAGAAGTTCTTCCGGATCCCGTATACGGCAGTGTTGTTGTGGCAAAACTAATCAACAGCATCATGCTGGACGGAAAAAAAGGAACCGCTCAGAAAATCGTTTATGACGCATTTGACATGGTGAAGGAAACCACCGGGCAGGAACCGCTGGAGGTGTTTGAAAAAGCCCTTCAGAACATCATGCCTGTTTTGGAAGTACGGGCCAGACGTGTTGGCGGCGCCAACTATCAGGTTCCGGTCGAAGTACGCGCGGAACGCCGTCAGACCCTGGGTCTGCGCTGGCTGACCAAGTACACCCGTCTCAGAGGCGAGAAGTACATGTACGAAAGATTAGCCAAAGAGCTGATGGACGCTTCCAACAACACGGGAGCTTCCGTAAAGAAAAAGGAAGACACTCACAAAATGGCCGAGGCAAACAAGGCGTTTGCACATTACAGATGGTAGGCCGGGTGAGCATGTCGAGAAGAAAAGCCGCAGCTTGCGTAAAAACTCCCGCAAGCGGGATCAGTTGTGGAAAGGAGGAGTTAGCATATGCCTAGACAGTTTCCCTTGGAGAAAACTAGAAATATAGGTATCATGGCGCATATAGACGCAGGAAAGACCACTACGACGGAACGAATCCTGTTCTACACCGGTCGGACCCATAAGCTGGGCGAGACTCATGAAGGGGCTGCGACCATGGACTGGATGGCGCAGGAGCAGGAAAGAGGTATTACGATAACTTCTGCTGCTACGACGGCGCAATGGAAAGGCAACCGAATCAATATCATCGATACGCCGGGACACGTGGACTTTACCGTGGAGGTAGAGCGTTCTCTGCGAGTGCTGGACGGTGCCGTAACCGTTCTGTGCGCAAAGGGAGGCGTTGAGCCTCAGTCTGAAACCGTTTGGAGACAGGCGGAAAAGTACGAGGTTCCCAGAATGGTATTCATCAACAAGATGGATATCATGGGCGCGGATTTCTACCGCGTGGTGGACATGATCAGGGACCGGCTGAAAGCGAACGCTGTTCCGATTCAGCTGCCCATCGGAAAGGAAGAAAACTTCATCGGGATCATCGACCTGATCAAGATGGAGGCTGAAATTTACAAGGACGATCTCGGAAAAGAAATCGAGACCGCTGCCATTCCCGAGGATATGAAGGAGAAGGCCGAGGAATTTCGTCACGCGCTGCTGGAAGCGGTAGCGGAAAGCGACGAAGAGCTCCTGATGAAGTATCTGGAAGGGGAGGAACTGACGGAGAAGGAAATCAAGCAGACCGTCCGCAAGATGACGCTGGCCGGTCAGATGGTTCCCGTAACCTGCGGTTCCGCATACAAGAACAAAGGCGTACAGCCGCTGCTGGACGCGGTCGTGGACTACATGCCGTCTCCTCTGGACATCCCGCCCATCAAAGGCTGGCTGCCCGGCAAGGAAGAAGAGGGCGAGACCGAAACCCGTGAAGCGGATGACAACGGTCCCTTTGCCGCTCTGGCATTTAAGATCATGGCTGACCCCTTCGTGGGCAAGCTGGCGTTCTTCCGCGTGTATTCCGGCTCTTTGAAAGCCGGCTCCTACGTGTACAATTCCACGAAGGGCAAGAAGGAACGGATCGGCCGTATCCTGCAGATGCACGCTAATCACAGAGAAGAGATCGAAGAAGTTTACTCCGGCGACATTGCCGCCGCGGTAGGCTTGAAGGACACCACCACCGGCGACACGCTGTGCGACGAGAAGAAAGAGGTTATTCTGGAATCCATGGAATTCCCGGATCCGGTGATCGAAATCGCCATCGAACCCAAGACCAAGGCAGGTCAGGAAAAGATGGGCGTGGCACTGGCGAAGCTGGCGGAAGAAGATCCCACGTTCCGGACTTACACCAACGAGGATACCGCGCAGACCATTATCGCCGGCATGGGCGAGCTGCATCTGGAAATCATCGTTGACCGTCTGCTTCGTGAGTTCAAGGTGGAGGCCAACGTTGGCAAGCCGCAGGTTTCTTACAAAGAGACCATCAGCGATCGGGCGGATGTGGATCACAAATACGCCAAGCAGTCCGGTGGACGCGGCCAGTACGGTCACGTTAAGATCCGGATTTATCCCAGAGAGCCGGGGGAAGGCTACGAATTCAAAAACGCCATCGTGGGCGGTGCGATTCCCAAGGAATACATCCCCAAGATCGACGAAGGAATTCAGGAAGCCATGCATAGCGGTCCTGTGGCGGGTTATCAGGTGGTCGATGTGGGCGTAGAGCTGTATGACGGTTCTTACCACGAAGTCGACTCATCCGAAATGGCGTTTAAGATCGCCGCATCGATGGCGTTCCGTGAAGCAGCCAAAAAGGCGAAGCCGGTTCTGCTGGAACCGATCTTCAAGGTCGAGGTTACCGCTCCGGAAGAGTATATGGGTGACATCATCGGGGACATCAGCTCCAGAAGAGGCCGGATCGAAGGGTCCGACATCCACAATGGCGCGGTGGCGGTGAGAGGCTTCGTACCTCTTTCCGAGATGTTCGGCTACGCTACCGACCTGCGTTCCAAGACTCAGGGCCGAGGCGTGTATGTCATGCAGTTTGACCACTTCGAAAAGCTTCCCGAGAGCTTGATCGAAAAGATCAACAAGTAAATCAATGATCATTTTCAGACCGGCGCTGACGGCAGTACTGACGGCGCCCGGTCCGAACGATTCCAAATAGGAGGGACTATAAAATGGCAAAGGAAAAATTTGAAAGAAATAAGCCGCATGTCAACATCGGCACCATCGGCCACGTAGACCATGGCAAGACCACTCTGACCGCGGCCATCACCAAGACGCTGCACGCGAGACTGGGACTGGGAGCGCAGGTAGACTTCGACCAGATCGACAAGGCGCCGGAAGAGAGAGAAAGAGGAATCACCATCGCGACCGCGCACGTGGAATACGAGACGGAAACGAGACATTACGCTCACGTAGACTGCCCGGGACATGCTGACTATGTAAAGAACATGATCACGGGAGCGGCGCAGATGGACGGAGCGATCCTGGTAGTAGCGGCGACGGACGGACCGATGCCTCAGACCAGAGAGCACATCCTGCTGTCCAGACAGGTAGGCGTACCGTATATCATCGTATTTCTGAACAAGTGCGACATGGTAGACGACGACGAGCTGCTGGATCTGGTAGAAATGGAAGTAAGAGAGCTGCTGGACAGCTATGAATTCCCGGGAGACGACACCCCGATCATCAGAGGCTCCGCGCTGGGCGCGCTGGAAGATCCCAGCAGCAAGTGGGGAGACGCGATCATGGAACTGATGAGCGCGGTAGACGCGTACATTCCGGATCCGGTGAGACCGACCGACAAGCCGTTCCTGATGCCGGTAGAGGACGTATTCTCCATCACGGGCCGTGGCACGGTAGCGACGGGAAGAGTAGAGAGAGGCGTACTGAAGGTAGGAGATGAAGTCGAGATCGTAGGACTGATGGAAGCGCCGCGGAAGGTAGTGGTAACGGGCGTGGAAATGTTCCGTAAGCTGTTGGATCAGGCGGAAGCGGGAGACAACATCGGAGCGCTGCTGAGAGGCATCCAGAGAAACGAAATCGAAAGAGGCCAGGTAATGGCGCAGCCGGGAACGATTCACCCGCATACCAAGTTCAAGAGCGAGGTATACGTGCTGAAGAAGGAAGAAGGCGGCCGTCACACCCCGTTCTTCAACGGCTACAGACCGCAGTTCTATTTCAGAACGACGGACGTAACAGGGAACATCCAGCTGCCGGAGGGCACGGAGATGTGCATGCCGGGAGACAACATCCGGATGGACGTAGAGCTGATCACCCCGATCGCCATCGAGCAGGGACTGCGTTTCGCAATCCGTGAAGGCGGCAGAACGGTAGCTTCCGGCGTCGTTTCCGAGGTTGAGAAATAAG
>CAUHLX010000102.1 GCA_959606705.1 uncultured Bacillota bacterium
CGCGGAAGTCACCTTATCTTTGAATACGCAGACAAGCAATTATAATCTGACGACGACGACCATTGCGGCGGTTTATAACGTGACCAGAGGACCCAGAGTGCTGACGTCAATTTTCTTCAGTCAGGATCCGACAAAGCGGTATTATGACGGAGAAGCTCTGGATTCCACCGGTATGGCGGCACTGTTGACCTATGACGATGGTTCCACAGAAGCTGCGGTAGCGGCCGATCTGGTTAGTAAGCTCTACGTAGGTTCGAGCAGCAGCAACGCAGTGGCGATTGCGGCGGGAACCTTGCTGGATAAGGTAAACTATGCCGGAAAGAATTTGTATGTCGTTTTGAGTGACAATAGAGGAACAACGGTTACCAGTGATGCGATTTCAATTGCATTCTTCGATCACACGGCTACGCTGAACAGCGTCACCTCGCTGGGCGGAAGCGCGTCAGTGCTGAAAAAAGCCGGTTTCGATGGGACGAAGACCTTCACGGCAGCTGACGACATCGCAGGATTTTTCGGTTGGAACAAGAGCAATTGGAAAGACAGCAAGTACTATGAAGAGAACGTCTCCACTGCTCAGGCGATCGAGGTTAGTTCGTCAACACAATACGCGATTTCAGCGGATACTAACCTGTATGTTATTTTGAACAGCGGTGGCGGCGGAAGCGGTCACGGCGGCGGTGGCGGTGGCGGCGGAAGCTCCGCAACCGGCAGCATTTCATTAAACAAGTCCTCCATCGACGGCTTGATCGGTGAAAGCCAAACCCTGAAAGCGACACTGAACAATTTGAAAGGAACCGTAACCTGGAAATCCAGCGATGAAAAGGTAGCAACCGTGGATAAAGACGGTAAAGTAACCTTTGTCGGCACTGGCAATGCAACCATCACGGCAACGGTTACCGAAAGCGGTAAGACCTATACTGCGACTACCAAGGTCACGGTCAAGACGGAGGAAATTAAGGATTCGTTGATCAATCAAGATTTCTTGGGAGCGTATGTGACCGGTTATCCTGACGGAGCTTTCCGACCGGACTCTTCCTTAACCAGAGCGGAAGCGGCGGCCATGATCTCAAAGATCCTGAAGACGCCCATCGAAGCTGGAAAGAGCTACGATTTCAGTATGTACAGCGACGTATCTGCGGATGAATGGTACGGAAACTATATCGGCTTCCTGTCCTCTAAGGGGATCATCACCGGCTATACGGATGGAACCTTCCGTCCCAACGAGCAAGTGAGCAGAGCGGAGCTGTCCACCATGCTCTCCAAAGCGGCGGCTCTGAACGAAGACGGAGAGAACAGCGGTCTGGCCGATGTTTCCGGACATTGGGCGGAGAAATACATCAACGCAATGTCAAAGGAAAAGTACATCAGCGGCTATCCGGACGGCACCTTCCTGCCCAACAAGGCAGTTACCCGTGCGGAGACCGTTACCGTAATCAACAGCATGCTGAAGTCCGCCGAAACCTCAGGAAGCAACGTTCCGACGGATATGGACGCAAGCCATTGGGCATATGAAGCAGTTCTGAAAGCGATGAACACGCGGATCGCGCTGTAGAGTAAAGCAAAGTTAAATTGGGAAGGGCGGGGAAGCCCCGCCTTCCTAAAAAGAAATTATATGAAAACGTAAGGCGACAAGCCCTAAGCTGATAGAGGCTTAGGGCTTCGCTTTTATTAGACGGTTGAAAAACGTTAGGCGTACCTAATAGCAAATCGAAGAGCGAAGTGGGGTATGATACATGAACAAAAAACACGCAGTTATCTTTTTCATGATTCTATCGGTAATGATTACCGGTATGTTTGTGTATGCGGCGGACGTTTTGTCGATCGATAATACTTATTTGGCGAGAGGAAATATCGGATCGGAGTATACCGATCTGTCTGGTGAGCCCATGCGCCTCTCCGCCAGCGGTGGAAGCGGCGCTGGATACACATTCAGTCTAGTCTCTGGCACTTTGCCTAAGGGACTTAATATTGACACAGATGGAACAATCCGAGGGATTCCGGAAGAGTCCGGCATTTACGGCAACCTTGTTTTCCAAGTGCGGGACTCGGACGGAGCTGTGGCATCTTCAAGAAAACTGACGATGGCGATCAATTCCAAATACATAGATTTTACTATTAAGGATAACAAGTTTGTTTATGACGGGAAGCCCCATTTAGCAACTGTATCCTGTTCGGATGACACGCTGAGAGAAGGCCGGGACTATCAGGTCCTCTATAGCGGAAAAACGGAATCGCCTAAAAGCGTGGGTGGCTATTCTATTTCAATCAGGATGCTTCGTTCGGGGTATCTTGTACGAAGCGTGAATCCAAATGTTTTAAATATCACTCCTAATTATAGCTGCTCGATTCGTCTGGATTCCCAGACGGTTCCCTATGATGGCACGCCAAAAGAACTGGTTCCCACCGTATCTCCGGCAGGACTGTCTTATACGGTATCCTATCGACAAGATGGAAGCGGGGTGACGACAACACAGCCGCCAACGGATGCGGGGACCTACCAGGTGACTGCGGAGATCAGTGAAGCGGGATATTTTGCAGAACCTGTCTATGCACGTTTGAATATCGTATCTGAAACGATTGATTTTACCGTGACGGAATCAAGTGCGGTATATGATGGAACACCTCATCAGGTGGTGGTCGTTCCAAATACTTCCGTTCCTGCAAACTCCTATGATGTGACGTACGATGATCAAAAGACTGCGGATGTTGAAGAAAATGATTCATTTGTCACGAATGCAGGGGAGTACCAAATCAAAATAAGGTTCAATACACAACAGTATAAAACGGGGAAAATCTCACCTAATACCTTTGTCATAGAACCTGCTTCAGTGAATTTCACGGTTGTGGACACAGAGCCAGTATATCAGGAAGGAAAAACCTTTCGTGCGGATGTGAGCTGTGATATTTCTGAGTTTAGTAAATTTACGGTTCTCTACGAGAAGGAAGGGATCGTATATGAAAATGAAGTCACCGCGCCCGGCATCTATGGCGTTTCCGTTCGCAGTGACGATTCCAACTACCAGATCGGAAAGGTTGAGGGGAGTCAATTGACAGTAAGGATGCCTCAGACAGTTGACTTTACAATCAACGAAACGAGGCAAGAATATGATCCCAATAGAACAACCTATGGTGCGGTAATCACACCATCCATAGAGGGATTTCGGGATTTTCAAGTAATCTATCGAAAAGACGGAAGTGATTTTGTCGGAGATATTCCCAGTTTTTTACCTGGAACATATGCGATCGACATCAATCTTACGAATGATATTCAATATGTAATAGGGAAAATAGAGGGCGAAAAGACAATTACCCTCGTCAAACGTCCCATCGATTTCACCATCACCGGCAATCGCGCCACCCAGAGTGCCGTGCAGACGGAATACGGAGCGACGGTGACCCCCTCGATTGAAGAATTCACGGATTACACGGTGTGGTATGAAGTGGTCGGAGACGGTGACGCGGGGGATATTCCGGCAGGGATCACCTTTTCGGCGGTGACGGCGCCGGGAGTCTACGCCATTCATATCGAACTGACGGAGGAAGGAAAGAAAAACAATCAAATGAGAGAAATCTCCCCGGCCGGAGCGAATTTCACTCTGGCAGAGGACACCTCGGACCCGGGGCCCGGACCAGGGCCGGGGCCGGACCCGGATACCCCTCGGTTTACGATCGCGCTGGATTATGGCAATTCTCCCTATGGCAGGATTATGGCCATGAACTGGGCCGACGAGAAAAAGGACAGCGCAAAGCAATCCTTTGCGGCGACACGTCAGTTCGCGGCGGGGGAGGTTCCCTGGGGATATCGGTCGGAGCCGGTCTATTCTCAGGAGGCCTGGGACGGCGAGGAAGACCCGGATCTGGATGAGACGGCGGCGTTTGTCTACGGCGGCACGGACGGATTCACGGAGCCGGGCTATACCGTGAAGGACGCCAGCGGAGCGGCGGTGAGTACCGGGGAGGTGACGGTTACCTTCAAACGGCTTGCTGCGGAGAACCAGGGAGCACAGGATGTGACCGTGGGTACGGCGGAGTGGAATACGCTGTCAGGAAGACGGATCATGCCGGGAATTTACACGGTGGAATACGAGTATCACACAGACAGTGATGCGGGAACCACGCCGCAGGCGGTAACGGCGACCCGGACGGTGGTATTTTTGGACCGCCTGGGCGATGCCAACGGGGATGGGAACATCAACGGAATCGATGCGGGCCTGCTGCGAAAGAATTTGGCAAACGGTTCCTGCGGCGGTAACAGTCTCCGTCAGTACAGGGTCTTTGATGCGAATCGCGACGGTTCGGTGGATGCGGAGGATGTGGCGGCAATTATGAATCGGATGAATGTGCCTCTGACCGAGTTTTATCCCTGTAAATTAGAGCCGGCCGCGGAGGCCTTCGATCTGCTGCTTCTTGAGGAGGAGCTGGCAGAGTTTATTGGTGAGGGAGAGGACGCCTTCGACGGCCCCGTCATCGAAACGGGTATCAGCGGTCCGGGGATTGAAGAGTCGAGTTCCACCGAGTCAGCCGTTGATGTTCCGGGGGCGGGGGATCCCGGTATCAGCGGTCCCGCCATCGATGCTCCCGAATGCGCCGGACCGGCGGAGGACCATTCCGAGAATCGTGGCCCGGCAGAGGAACAGAAGCCGGAAATCGTTTTGCCGGAGGAACCCGCGGGAACGGAGCCGGAGGAACCCGCGGGAACGGGACCGGAGGAAATCACAGGAACGGAACCGATGGGAACAGAATCGGGAACGGAAATCGGAACAGGATCGGAAACAGGACCGGAAACGAGCACGGAGGCCGGGCTGCCGGCGGAATAAGGAGGGAACGGCAACGTGATGAAACAGACGAGTAGGAGGGGACTGGCCTATGTGCTTTGCCTGGCAATGGCGTTCACCGGAATTCCGGCGGCGGTTTTTGCGGTGGAAAGCGTCCATGACATGACGGACGGCACACTGACCATTGACGTGGACGGAGAATATCGGGTGAGCGGTACGGGGGCGGCAGGAGACCGGATCGTGGTGCGTGCGGGGGTGACCGCTACGGTGACGCTGGCTGACGTAGAGATCCATGGGGAAGCGGACCCCGGCATCGAGGTGGAGAACGGGGCTCGGCTGAAGCTGTTGCTGGAGGGGGACAACCGGATAGAAAGCGGTGGAAACACCGCGGTTGCACTAAGTGGGACCGCCCAGCTGACCATCGACGGAGGCGGAAGTCTCACTGCGCAGGTGGAAAGCTTAGGTGCCGGAATCGGCGACCTCTCCGGTACAACGGCCTCAAAGGCGAAGGTCACCATTAATGGCGGTCGGATCACCGCTGTGGGAGGCGCCTCCGCCGGCGCCGGAATCGGAGGAGTGAAACACTCCGTATCCTGTGAAGTGGTAATCAACGGTGGCACGATTTCGGCCACCGGCGGCAAAAATCGCGGAGCGGGAATCGGCATCGGATACACTGCCAAAAAAGCCGGACGAATTGCAGTAAACGGTGGGAATGTGACGGCGGTTTCCGGAGGGAAAAGCATCGCCGGAATCGGCGGTATGCTTTCGTTAGCACCGGAAAATGAGATTGTGATCGACGGAGGCTCTCTGTCCGACGGACAGGGGGGAGTGGCGGTCGTTCAGGGATCCTCTGCGGACGGGGTGAAAAATGGGCAGGGCGAGACGGTCGTTCCCGCGATCCTCTCCCTCTCAGGTGCGGCAGTGGGAGCGACTGTTTCGATGGAGCGGAGCCAGGGAGGAGTCTGGACCGCGGAAACGGACGAGGTTGGCTGTCTATATGTATTTTTAACGAAGGGAACTCATGATCTAATCTCTTGCTTCAATGAGGAGACCCTTTACTATGCCACCGACGCGTCAATTACTGTCGGCGAAGTGGCCAACGTTCTGTTGGAGTCCTATGACGGGGCCCCCTGCTCCTGCACCACGGACACGGCGGAGCTGCTTTTTCCTGATCAGCAGGTGACGATGAACCCGGCTCAGAGCAGCGCCGTTCAAACACTGCGGGCCGTTTTCCGGCCGGCGCCGGACTGTTCCTATCCGATCCATCGGATGGAGCTGTCTTTTGCCACGGATGCGGGTTCTGACTGGGTGGAGATTGCGGGTGACCGGATGACCGTGAAGCCTGCGGCCGCGGGGAAGCTGTTTGCCGTCACCGCATCGGCTTTTCTAACCGAGCAGAATTTTACGGTGGAGAAGTCGGCCGATTTTACTGTGAACATGGAGGACAAAGCGGCCTTCGATCTTTCGGATGGGAACCTGATGATCAGCGAGGAACGTGTGGACGGGGAAAAAAAGACCAAAGTTACCCAGAGCGGACAGGACTTCTACCTGCCGCTGTCCGATTCGGTGGAGATCATACAGTCCGGAAGGCAGACTGCCAACTCAATTGAAGTGGCCAAGGATCTGGAGCCCAAGACGCTGCGCGTCAGGGACCTTAACATATACAAAGAGGATACGATCATAAGCAAGGTGCCTATGACCTTTCTGTCCGATGTCACACTGGAGGTCGAGGGTGTCAACCAGCTGGAGGTGCCTTTTGAAGGGGGCGGAGTATCCGGCATTTATGCGAAGTTAAAACCGCTCACGATAACCGGCTCCGGAGTTCTCTCCATCACTACGAAATTGGCTGCTCCCATCAGCGGTGCCTCGGCGGGGGCGGCTCCGCAGGTAAATATCTGCGGGGGCACCGTTATGCTGAACGACATGACCGAGCCGAAAAATGGGATTGATACTCAAGTGCTTTATGTAAACGGCGGTTCCCTGTTTGCGGGCCTCAATTCCGGTCTCACACCGATGCGGCAGCTGGAGGGGGAGCGTGATGCGCAGGTCTATCCGGTGACTCTGGGCGTGCCCGGTGATGCCGGGAACCGGCAAGTGAAGGTTCGAATCATCGAAGAAATTGCCGGGGGAGTGGTGGATGACCCTACCGACGACACCGATACCAAGGCCAGGTACTTTTCGGCGCAAACCAACGACGCGGGGGAACTGCGCCTCTTTTTGACGGAAGGAACCAACCGGATCAAGGTGGAGACGGCAGAGGGGGAAACGGTGTTTAAACGGCTCGTCGTGAAGGGGGCGGAACCGGAGCCTGCAAAAGTGGAGCTGGTTTGGGATCCCGAGGCGAAGATGACGGCGTTTCGTCTGCCAGCTTCCGATAACCCGGTGTTTTCCAAACCGGAGGTTTTAGAGGACGGCAGTGGCCGATACCGCAGTCTAGTTAAGCTGAATGTAATCGAGGGGGTGGATTTGACTCATGTGACCCCTTATATAGAAATCAGCGACGGCGCGGAATATTATCCTTCTGGTGCGGTTGATCTTTCAAACTTGGGAGGACTTCCATACCGTTTTATGGTCATCGGCGAGGGCGAACGGAACTTCGATGGCGCGCGACAGGAAATGCTCTATGATATCAAAATTTCTCAGGAGGGGGCGGCGGATAAACCAACCAAACTCTATGCGAACAGTGGAACGATCGTTATCGGCGAAGACGGTGTGTCGATAGAAGGTCAGAGCCTGCCGGTCAATCCGCTGGGCTATGTGGTTACGGGCCGGTCCGACCGCTGCCATCTGGTTCTGCGGGGGGATCTGTCATCCGTTCCTGTGATTCTGGAGGACTTGGAGCTTTCTCCTGTCTCCGGCAGTGCGGTACGTGTGGAAGGGACGGCGGCCATTTCCGTAGAGGGCAAGGTGGAATTGAACGGCGGAAGCGGCGGGGAAATCGGGGATGACGGGTCTCCTGCCGTGGCCCTGGTCCGCAGCAAAAACGCGGAGCTTACGATTTCCGGAAGCGGAATCTTGAATATGGAGGGCGGCGCGGGGGCCCCTGCCGTGGGCAGTGGACTGGTAGGCCCGGAGGGAGCGGCGGAAGGCGCAGGCCCGTCGGTGTCGCCGGGAACCTATGAATACGGGTCCGGCAGCGTATCCTTTGCGGCCGGGAATTCCGTGGTGCGGGGCGGGGCAGGAGCCCCTGCCGTGGGCTTGTCCCGAGGGGACGCCGGCGGCGCCGGAAGCATCGGCTCCCTGCGCATCGGAGCGGCGAATGTTCACCTTATCGACGGTGAGGCTTATGACTTTGAAAAATCGGCCAAGCCAAAGGATGAGGCGGGTCGAAAAAATGTGAGTGCCATCGAAACCCAGCTTCTCTTGAGTGAAGGCGTTCCTCTCTCGGGACAGGCGGTGAGTCTGATTTCCCATCGAGAAGGCGGCGCTAGTCTCACGGTAGCCGGGATTACCGATGAGGATGGAAAGGTGTGGATCTGGCAGGATTCCGCATATATCACCTACACGGTTTCCATTGTCTTTGAAGATTCGTCCTCCCTGCAAATGATCCGCTATTTCGGCCAGAGCCAACTGGATCCGGATCAGAACGTGTTTTCCCCGGTCATCTTCAAGCCGGCCTCTTTTGTCGGAGTAAAGGCCTTGAATGATGAGGCTCTGCGTGGGTGGAACGGGCAGCAGCTGCGCTTGGAGGTGGTTGGGGAAGGCCTGTCCCAGGAGGGTACGCTGGTGCTCACTCCCACGGGCCCGGCTGCGTCGGGAATGGCCGTTTTGGAGAGCCCGTTGTCCGCGGCGGGAGGGGAGGATACGCTGTTCGCATCCTTTACTATGCCGGAAAACTGGTCCACCACCTCAGCCCTCGTCTATGAGATTTCAACGGTGTTGGACGGAAAAAAACAGCAGCCTTCGGGAGGGACGGGGCTGCTCACGGAAATTCAACGGCCCATTTGCCCGGCGATCGCAGAGTTTGTCTTGCCAGGTCAGCTGGAAAAAGCCGCATTCGGTTCAACTGGGAACGGACAGGGCACCATCTCGGTACGAATGCCCTACGACCAGCCCACTATGGTCCTGGTGCCACAGATTACCACGGCAGCCACAGGGACCAGGATGATTCCCGAGAACGGGGCTGCACAGAATTTCAGCGCGGGG
>CAUHLX010000103.1 GCA_959606705.1 uncultured Bacillota bacterium
CGCTGTTTTGACGTCCGCACCACCATTTCCTCAAATGGTTCCGACGGATTTTCCCGCTTCAGCGCGTTCAATTCCGCGTTTTCTTCCGCCTTCCGCTCTTCCAAAAAAGCCTGTGCCCGGTCCTTTACCATCTGAAAGGATTCCCCCCCGGGAAGCACATAGTTGCCGTAATCCGCCATCAGCCGGTCGTAATGCCCCCCCGGCATGGCCTTGGCTTCCTCCGTGGAACGATTTTCAAAGATCCCGAAATTCATCTCCATCAGCCGATCGTCAAAACAGACCGCCTCTCCCATCCCATGATCCTCCGCAATACGTCGGGCCAGATATTCCGTGCGCTTCAGCGGACTGGCGTAGATCCGATCCGGCCGAATTCCATGCAGCCGTCCCACGATCTCCGGAATACTGTTTCTCCCCGCCTCCGAATAGTCCGACTCCGTCCTCCCATAAATCACTCTCGACACGTTGGCCTGCGTCTGAGGATGTCTGACAAAAAGCAGTCTCACCGTCCGCTCACTCCTTTCGCTCTCCTATTTTATTCTGCAAAACGTTAACTTTGACCCGATTTTCGCCGAGAATTTCAACCCTCTCAGGTACCTGAAAAGCTGCAGCGCCCTCTGCGGTTTCCATGCAAAAAAACGACAAATATCCTTCGAAAAAGATTCGCCGTCCTCATCATGTGTCATTTTACCGAGCTGTTTAGCTCACTGGTCATTGCCGGACAGAATGTCAAAAAATATGACTACAAAAGCAGCCATCGATTTTATCTATAGAGTAGCATAAATTACAAAAAGGCGCTACTTTTTTAGCAGATTTCCCGTCTGATATTTTGTGATGAAGCCATTCCGATTTCCGCAACTGAAAATCCGGAGGTCAGAAAGAATCGACCTCCGGATTTTCAAGTTTAGCTTCCAATCATCTTAACGGAAAGATCTCGGTTTTTTCCCAGTGTTGACCGTAAAAACCACGAGCTCTCTCGCAGGCTCCTTTTCTCGGAGGCTCATTACGAGATCGCGACGCCCGCGCTGGCATAACCAACCACGCTGTTGACCAGCGAAAGCCCGCTGGCGGCAGCGGAGAAGACCAGCAGCAGACGAGTTCCTGCCGTTACCGGAATGCTGAGCCCGGTAGTCGTTCCGCCGGACAGGTTCCCAATCGAAACCGTTCCGGTAATGGCGGGGGCCAAAGTGACCTCGGCGCCGGCAATCGGTGCGAAGATATTATTGGGGGTCGGGGAGCTGTACAGCTGCGCGCGAATGGTAATCGTGGACCCTACCAAGGACAGCGCGGCAGTCGTGCTGAAAAACGCCGCCATCGACGTAATCGTCCCGTTCCGCGGAACCGAAAACGCAAAGTTTGTCAACGTTCCGGCAGCATTGGTCAGGTCGATTGTGCTGCCCAATACGCTGACACTGGGCGCGCTGCTTCCGAAGCCAATCAGCGACGGGATCCCCGCTAATCCTCCGGCTATGGTGGTCATAGTCAGCGGAATTCCCGAAGAAAAGGGAATCATCGCACCGGAGCCGGCCGCGCCCGTGGCCCCCGTGGCACCCGTCGGACCCGTCAATCCGGCTGTTCCGGCCGCGCCCGTCGCCCCTGTCGGGCCCGTCGCTCCGGCTGTTCCAGCTACGCCCGTGGCTCCTGTCGGACCTGTCGCTCCCGCTGTTCCAGCTGCGCCCGTGGCTCCCGTCGGGCCCGTCACCCCTGCGGGAATTGTAAAAAGAAGCTGTGCGCCATTCGGAGTGAAGGATTCATCCACACTTGCCTGGGTTCCCGGATCTCCGGTGACCGTACCAGCTACGGTGATCGTTGGAGATACTCCGGTACTTCCCGTAGCTCCGGTTACACCCGTCGCGCCTGTGGCTCCCGTTGGTCCCGTCGGTCCTCCTGATGGTCCCGTCGCGCCCGTGGCTCCCGTGGAACCTGTTGTGCCAGTCGCGCCCTGTACTCCGGGATATCCTTGAGGACCGGTCGCGCCGGTAGGCCCCGTAGGACCGGTCACTCCTTGTACCGGATTGGAAATCACCGGAAATTGATACTGCGTACCACAGCAGCAGCACGAATTAGGTTGTTTACATTTATTTAAAGTCATTAATATGGCCTCCTGATTCAAACTCATACAAAATGGTTACCTGACTATAATATGCAGGATGTACGGAGTTTGATCGAAAGCCAGTTTTCTACTACCGCATTATATCCCTCAAATAGAAAGAATATAGCCTTCCTGTCATCCTTTTTCTAACTTTATTCGCTATTTTTTAGACAAATGAGATCATATCGCCCGAGAAATAGGTGAGATAGAGCTGCTTGACCGCTAATCCCAATTGGGGGGGAATAAAAGACTAGATAAAAATAACGCCTCCATAGGGGGCGTGAAAGGTCTGAAGCTCGCGGAGATCTGAAACTCGCGGAACCCTGAGTACGTGAAAGGCCTGAAGCTCCGGTGGTTCGGATGACCATAGACTGCATTTCGGCTTTTGTGAGAATATGACCTAAATGAGGCGAAAAAAAGGGGCTAATTTCGACCAATTATTAAAATTCATCATAAAAAGTCGAACCGAACGAGAAATAGCCACCATATTGGTCATTTCGCTAACATATTTCCCTTAAATTTCCATTTTATTCGACACAAATTACGATTTTCTCTATAAAAGGTCGAAACAGTGAGTTTCGATGGTCTGAAGCCCTGGAAGCTCTCGAAACCCCAGACGCGCCAGACCCCCCGGAAGCCCCAGGAATTCCCGAAATCCCAGAAACTCCCGAAGCCCCAGAACCCCCGGAAGCGCCAACAGCCGAACAGTCTCGCCGCCTGACGATCCAAAGGAGATCCGATGATTTGACGCTTACGTTTCGTTCTGTTCTGTTTTGTGGCTGCTTTCGCCATTCAATCTGCCGCGAAACGGCCTCCGCAGACTCGCCCCCCAAAGCGAAAAGCTACTGCTTCTCATCGGCCACCGGACTAGCGTAGCGGAATCGCAGGGAACCACTATAACGATGAATGGTAATCTTGTCCTGTTTTTTGAGCTCCACTTTAAAGCCGCTTTGGCGCAAAGTATAAGCCACTCCATATTTGATATTGACTACCGCCTCCATCTTATCCGCGTCGCCGATGGCTTGAATCACATAAGGAGGCGCCGTGGGAACCGCGTTGATATTCAAATGCCGTTCCACGGGAATGATCTCCGTCTTCGAGAGAATTCTCTGTCCGTTGATGCTCACCGCCTCCGCGCCAGCCTCTTTCAGCTTGTTGACGGTGGAAAGCAGGATGTCATAATCCGTGATGATAGTAGCGGATTCTTCTTCTTCAAATTGACCTGCGTTATCCGGGTCCTTAATGGTGATTTCCAGACCGGGTCCTTCCACGTCCACCGCTCAGGCCGCAAGAATGTACCGGTCCTGCACGATAATGATTCCATTGAGTTTGTAATCCGCGTCCGCGCTGTCCTGCTCGATCTGCCGAATCTGAGCCTCCAAATCATTGAGCTTGGTTTGCCGTTCTTCCTTCTGTGCTTGTACCGCCTTGAGCTGGTCGTCGAAGACCTGCAGCTTGGAGATCGAGATCAAGCCGCCCGGATTGGCGCTCCCAGCCATGGACAGCTGCGCAGCCGTGACTACGCCTATCAGCACAGCCACCGCGGTAATGACGATCGCCCCTTGTTTTTTCTTCATTCTCTCATTCTCCCGTTCCTCGAAACATACGCTATCATCATACTATATCAACAAAAAAAGAACCAGTCCCATCGGAAGAAATTCAAAAACTTTTTGTTGCGCAATTTCCCGTAAAATGATATTCTGTCATGGACATTTTACTTGAACGGAGGAACACCCTATGAACCAGGTACTGGACAACCCTGTAAAAAACCAGACGGCGACACCTCACGCCCTGGCGGCTTCCGGCAGCATGCCCGTCTCAGGCAGCGCTTCGGACTTCAATGCGCTGGTCATCGTCGCCGCCCTCATGATCACCACCTATCTCACGGCCAATCTCATGGCGGTAAAGCTCGTCAACCTGTTCGGCCTCACGCTTTTCGACGCCGGGACCATCACCTTTCCCATCGCCTACATGCTGGGGGACGTCGCCACGGAAATCTGGGGCTATCGCACCTCGAAAAAGCTGATCTGGCTGACCTTTGCCTGCAACCTTCTGCTGGTGTCCGCGACCACGATCGGACTCTTTCTGCCTTCCCCTGATTACATGGCCGCAACCGATCACGCCTATGCCGCGATCTTTACCGTGACCCCCCGTATTTTAGCCGCTTCCTTGGCGGCATTTCTGGTCGGTGAGCTGGTAAACGCTCGGATCATGGAACGGATGAAAAACAGCGTCCGTTTCGGCTCCCGTCCTCTTTGGACCAGAACGATCGGCAGCTCCGCAGTGGGCTATCTGTTCGATACCGGTCTCTTCGTAATCATCGCCTTTGCCAGAACGGCTCCCGCTCGTGATCTGATGATCATGATCATCGCTCAATATTTGGCTAAGGTGCTGATCGAGGCGGTAGGCGGAACCCCGCTGGCCTATGCCGCCATCGGATTTCTGAAAAGGAGGTGCGAGGCATGAGTGATTCCAAACAGCTGACCCGCCGTTCGCTGATCACCGAAAAATTTCCCCGGGAGTTTCTCCTGCTCCAAGGTACGGGCTGCCGCTGGAAAGGCTGTACGTTCTGCGACTACTATGATGATGTGAGCCCTCATCCGTTCGAAATCAACCAGGAGATTCTAGCTTCTGTCACCGGGGAAACCGGGGTGCTGGATGTGATCAATTCCGGTTCCTGTGTGGAATTGGACCCTGAGACCATCGGACTTTTGGCGGAGGTCCTGCGGGCAAAACGGATTCACACCCTATGGCTGGAAGCTCATTGGATGTACCGGCACCGGTTGGCCCCCTTCGCCGAGAATTTTCCCGGCGTTTCCGTGAAATATCGGGTCGGCGCCGAAACCTTCGATCCGGACCTGCGCCGCCGCTGGAACAAAGGAATTCCCGACTCTGTCCGCGCCGTTGATCTGGCTCGTTATTTTCAGGGGGCCTGTCTTCTGGTGGGTCTCGAAGGGCAGACTCCCGACATCGTGAAACGGGATCTGAAGCTGGCTCTGGAACACTTTGAATACGTGAGCGTCAATCTGTTCCATGAAAACAGCACCCCTCTCAAGCGAGATCCTGACCTGACTGCCTGGCTCCTTGCCGAAGTGTTTCCCCGCCTAGTAAAAAACCCCCGGGTGGAGCTCCTGGTGGAGAACACCGACCTGGGGGTTGGCTGACTTCCTCTAAAGATCAAAAGCGATGCCGAACGCGCCGACTGCGCGATCCTTATTTTCCATATCCACCGCCAGAGAAATGGAAATTTCCGAGGTAGTAATTTGATAGCAGGGAATCGCCGCTTTCCTCAGCACCGAAAACACCTTGCCGGCCACCCCCGATCGAGTGGCCATGCCCGCGCCAACCAGGGAAATCATGGCCACGCTTTCCTGGCGAAACACCTGGGCATGTTCGAAGGACTCGTTCCGGTTGAGGGCTTCCTCCAGATTGGGGGCGGCCGCGCCCACACAGCTGAACGATACGGAGCACTTCCCATCCTTCTGTGTTTGCTTGGAAATCATATCCACATTGATATCCAACTCTCCCAGAATGGCAAAAAGCTCGGAGATCATAATGCCGTCATCCTCCATTTCCTTCACCGTGAAAATCGTGTAGTTTTCCGCCACAGTGATCCCGGTCACCGCCAAATCCTTCAGATACATGCTGTCATCCATAATATAAGTCCCCCTGTTATGATCTGTTTCCAACACTTTACCCACATACAGCCTCACATCGTACCGCCAGGCCAGCTCCACACTTCGCGCCTCCAGCGGACTGGTGCCCAACGCCGAAAGCTCCATCATTTCCTCATACGTAACGATCTGAAGCTTCTTTGCCTGAGGATACAGCTTGGGATCTACCGTGTAGACGCCCTCCAGATCGGTGTATACTTCACAGTCCCAGCCCAGGTGTGCGGCCAGCGCCACCGCCAGCGTCTCCGCTTGATCGATTTCCACGATCACCGCTTTTCCCATGGACAAGTGCTCTTCCGTCTGATCCATAGGGAAATTGCTCCATTCACAGTTCATCATCAGCACCGCCGGAACCCCTTGAAAGATCAGCTGCTCCGCCAGCTTGGCCGCGGGGCTTCCCGCCTCCGTTCGGCTCACGATGACCGCCAGGGGTTCTCCCTCTTTCCACAGAGCCGCCAGCCATTCCGAAATTTCTTCCGAACGTTCCGCAAACTCGGCGCAGTTTCCTCCAAACTTTCTTACCACACTCATAACCGATTCCTCCCAGGCCTAGATCAGGCTGCAAAAAAAAGTCAACAAGGCGCACCTTGCTGACTCAAACAATTCAATCCATCATCGGTCTTTGTCATTCAAGGATAGCGCACCCGCTTTTGCGGACAGTCCTGTGGCTATTGACCACAGCCCCACCTCTTCTCCGCGCCCGGAGAAAAGATTCGGCGAAGATTGCCTCCGATCCGGATCATTGCCCGCCGGCCATCCGAATCTTCTTCTGCTTCGCTCCTCTATCAACATGATTGTGGTTAGTTTACTTGACATCTGGGAAAAAATCAAGTCCTTTTTCCGGTTCCCTCATAATTTTCCCATTTTATCTGATTTCGCGAAACCTATTTTCCGCCGCAGGAATGGTCATGATGTCCGCAGGAATGGCCCTCTCCGTGCCCGTGCTCTCCGCAGGAGTGGCCCTCGCCATGCTCGTGGCCGTGTCCAGCGCAGCCTGCGTCCGGATTTCCCGAAAGCGTCCCGGCCGCAAAAGCCGCCAGCGCCTGTTCGACTTCGGTATCTCCGGAAATCCCGGGAATCAACCGAATCCCCGCTTCCGCCAAAACCTGCTTGGCGCCGCCTCCGATGCCTCCGCAGATCAGCACCTCAACGCCGTTTCCTTTCAAGAAACCTCCTAACGCCGAATGGCCGCTGCCTTCCGCGTCCACGATCGTCCGCTCTTTGACTGCCCCGTCCTCTACCGTCGCTATCGTGAAATACCTGCAATGTCCGAAATGCTGAAATACCTTGCCGTTTTCCGTGGTTACCGCTACCTTCATTTTCATTTCCTCCGTTCCTCTTCTATGTTCTGTTTCACTTCTATGTCAGCCGCTTGGGAAAAATGCCTCCTACAGCCGCGACACCTCCCCGAACGCTTGCAGCATTCCTCCGCCACCGCGTAATTCCCGCCGCCGATCCGCAGCCCCTTTCCACCGCACAGCGCTTCCGCCGTACTTTTTCTGGCCGCGTAAAGGATTCGCTGAAAGGTTCCCCGGGACACATTCATCCGTTCCGCCGCCTCATCCTGATCCATTCCTTCCAGATCGCACAGTCGGATCGCTTCCAGCTCATCGACGCTCAAAGCGATCCAGTCCTCCGCTCCCGTTTCCGGTAAAAAAACCGTTGCGGACGGCTCTCGGCAAACCCTTCTGCACTTGGTCGTTCTGGGCACGTTCTTCCTCCTTTTTCCCGCTGCTTAGATAGATAATGAGCATATGCACGTTATTATTATACTGGGCATATGCACACAATGTCAAGACCGTTTCCCCGCAAACCTTCCGAAATACCCTTGACAATTTCATAAAGGAGTATATATTTAATTAATAAATATTTCATGCATGAAGTATTTAACAAGATTTCATTGTAATGTGATTCAATCACGAAAGGAACCGCTATGCCTATCAATGAGTTTCAAACGCAGGTGTACGCCATGCTTCGGGATATCAGTCTGAAGATCGCCAATATGTTAGGGGAATTTTATCAGCCGTTCGGAGTCACGCCGGTTCAGGCCACGATTCTGCTGGCCTTGGAGTCCGATGGTCCTCAAAAGATATCTGACGTGGCCAAACATCTCAACATGACCCCCAGCAATCTGTCCATGATCTGTCGAAGGCTGGAGCGCGACGGCTTTCTTTCCCGCAGCCGGGACGAACGGGATCAGCGCGTGGTCCGGCTGAAACTCACGGAGCGGGCCAGTCAGGTCATGTGCGCCGTACAGGCCCGCGCTTTGGAGGACCGTCTTCCGGCGTTTTCCAAAATCAGCCCCGAAGACCAGCAACTCATTCTCGATGGAATCACACGGCTCCGTGAGGTTCTGTACGCCGGGGGAGAATCGTAATATTACCCTTTGAAAGGAAGGTTGGACAACGAGATGAAAAATGAAAAGAATCCGAAAAAACCGGTGATCTATTACTTCTTGGTGGTACTCATCGTCCTGATGTTGTTGAACGCGTTTGTCTTCCCCATGCTCCCGGGCTTTGGTGTTCGGCAGAAGCAGGTGAGCTATGGGCAGTTCATGGATTTGCTGGAAAGTGGAAAAGTGGATCAAGTGGAGATTTCCAACGAAAGCGGTCAGATCGCCTTCACCGAAAAAACCGGCAAAGACCAGGGCGAAGAACAGAAGACCCCGAATACGGTCTATATTACCGGAATGATGAACGATCCACAGCTGATCAATAAGCTGGAGACTGCCGGCGTCAAGGACTATTACGCCGAAATCCCCAAGAAGAACACCATTTTCGACGTGCTGGTCATGTGGCTGGTTCCGGCGCTGGTTCTGATCCTGCCGGGCATCCTCATGTCGCGGATGATGAACAAGCGCATGGGAGGCAGTACCATGGCCTTCGGCAAGAGCAGCGCCAAGGTATACGTTTCCGCGGAAAGCGGAAAAACCTTTGCCGACGTGGCCGGACAGGACGAAGCCAAAGAGGCATTGTCGGAGCTGGTGGATTTTCTCAACAACCCTGAAAAATACACGGCCATCGGCGCCCAAATGCCGAAAGGCGCCCTGCTGGTCGGGCCGCCCGGAACCGGAAAGACTCTCTTGGCGAAAGCCGTGGCCGGCGAGGCCGGCGTGCCCTTCTTCTCCATATCCGGCTCGGAGTTCGTGGAAATG
>CAUHLX010000104.1 GCA_959606705.1 uncultured Bacillota bacterium
CCGCAGTAGGTATATTAATAAAGTATACCCTATTTTATTAAAAATGTGTTAAACTAAATTCGAAGAATCGTAAAACATGGGAAGAGAGTAAACGCAAAGGAAAACGAGAATGAAGATAAAGAAAGCGATTATCCCCGCGGCCGGACTAGGGACCCGGTTTCTGCCGGCGACGAAGGCAGTGCCGAAGGAAATGATCCCCATCGTGGACAAACCGGGGATCCAATATATCGTAGAAGAGGCTCTGGCGGCGGGGATCGAGGAGCTTCTGGTGATTACCGGCCGGGACAAGCAGGCCATCGAGGATCATTTCGATCACTCCTTCGAGCTGGAGAGCGACCTGGAGCACAAGGGAAAAAACGAGCTGCTGGAACAGGTGCGGCAGGTGTCCCGCATGGCGGAGATTCATTATATCCGTCAGAAGGCGCCTCTGGGACTGGGCCATGCGGTGCTGAAAGGAAAGACCTTTGCCGGCGGCGAGCCGGTGGCGGTGCTGCTTCCCGATGAAATCATCGTAGGAGAGGAACCCTGTATCGGTCAGATGATGAACGCGTTTGAACGCACGGGGGACTCCACGCTGGGCGTCAGGGCGGTGCCGGAAGAGGAGACCAGCCGTTACGGCATTGTGGATGGACGGCCGTTGGAAGGATATGCGGGTTGGTACGAGGTGACGGACATGGTGGAAAAACCTCCCGCAGGACAGGCTCCGTCCAATCTGGCGATCATCGGCAGATATGTCATCACACCGGAAATCTTTGAAATTTTAGAGCGGACACCCAGAGGAAGCGGAGGAGAGCTACAGTTGACAGACGCCCTGCTGACCCTTTCCAAGCAGCGGCGAATGCTGGCCTGCGACATTCGGGGACGGCGCTTTGACGCGGGGGACAAGCTGGGATTTCTGGAGGCCACCGCTTATCTCGCTTTGAAAAGAGCGGATTTGGGACCGGCCTTCCGAAGCTATTTGGCCGAACTGCTGGAGACGGAAAAATAAGAGACTGAGAAATAAGAGATTGAAAAAAGGGGCATCCTATTCTGTCATTCGCGGAAGCGGATCAGATGCGGATGCCTTTTCGAGTCTTGAGACGGGAGATGATAAAATCGCTCTTTACACTTTGAATCCCCGGAAGGCGATAAAGCTTTTCCCTGAGAAAGACTTCCAGATCGGAGTTCATTTCCAAAACGGCGTGAACGTGCAGCGTGGTATTGCCGGTCATCAGGTAAACGTCCGTCACCGCTTCCTCCTGCCGGAGCGCTTCGATGACGGATTCCAGAGCTTCCGGCCGCACTTGTATTTCAAAAAAATCGGAGACGTTGCGGCCTATTTTCTCAGGATTGAGGATTACGGTGTACTTTTCGATCACTCCGTTTTTTTCCAAAGCCTCAAGACGATTTTTCACCGCCGCGCGGGACAGCCCCACCTGTTCGGCGATCTCGATATAGGAGATGCGGGAGTTGTCGATCAGCAGATTTAGGATCGCCTGATCGGTCTCGTCGTAATTTTTTATTTTCAATTTCACGTACCTCCTCTTAGAAATATTCATATTGTAACATATAAGCTTGCGAAAAGCAATAAAATGATGTAGTATAATGACATAATGATCATAATAATATATCATATTGACAATGAAGGAAGGGATTTTATGAAATTACTGTTTGAGATATTCGCGGTGTTCTTTCGGATCGGACTGTTTACCATCGGGGGCGGGTACGCCATGCTGCCCATCATACAAAAGGAAGTGGTGGACCGCAAGCAATGGATGACCGACGAGGAGTTTTTAGACGCCATTTCTCTGACCAACAGCCTGCCGGGGCCGCTGGCCACGAACTCGGCGACCTTTGTAGGCTATAAGGTCCGCCGGATACCGGGCGCGGCGGCCGCGGTCATAGGCGCGGCACTGCCGTCGGTGCTGATCATTCTGGTGGTGGCCATGGTCTTTTTGAACATTACGGACAATGTGTACGTTCAGGCGGTGTTCACCGGAATCCGACCGGTGGTGGTGGCGCTGATTTTGTATTCCGTGGTGACTCTGGCCCGCTCGGCCAAGCTGAAGCAAGGCTTTGGCTGGCTACTGGCGGTGCTGGCGTTTTTGGCGGTGGCGGCGGCCGGAATCCATCCCATCCTGGTGATTCTCACCACGGCCGCTTTCGGTCTGGCGGTCAATCGGAAGAAAGAAGAGGGAAAGGAGGAAGCGGAAGATGGAGCTGTTCACTAAAATGTGCCTTTCCTTTTTAAAGATCGGGGCGTTTTCTTTTGGCGGCGGTTACGCGGTGCTGGCCTTCATTCAAAGAGAGGTGGTGGATTCCAATCATTGGGTTTCGCCCGAGGCCTTCGTGGATATCGTAGCGGTGTCCAACATGACTCCGGGACCGATCGCGGTGAATTCCTCCACCTTCGTAGGCTATCAGCTCTTCGGAATATTAGGGGGGATCATCTGTACGCTGTGCGTTCTGGCGGTGCCCTTTCTGCTGTCGCTGATCGTTTCGATCTACTTCGATCGTTTTAAAGACAACAAATACTTGAGGCGGGCACTTTCGGGGATTCGTCCGGCGGTGATCGGCCTGATCGCGGCGTCCTGCGTGAGCATAGGAAAAACTTCCTTTGTGGATTGGATCGGAGTAGGGTTCTTTGCGGCGGGGCTGTTTCTGGTGTGGAAGCTGAAAATGAATCCGATTTTTGTCACGGTGCTGGCCGGCGGCGCGGGAGCCGCGGTCTATGGCTTTCTGCTGCCCATGATCGGTATTTCATAAGCTGCCGGCGCTGGCCGCCCGGGAGGACCACGGCGGAACAGAAGCCTTGTGTTCCCCTGTTTTTTAGCGTATAATTTGAATGTTAAAGGATCTCATGATCGATTTGGCCCGCGGGGCTGAAGGAATATCGGTGAAGGATGAAAGAAAGGAAGTAATGATATGGAAAGAATGGTAGGGACAGTGGCTCGGGGTCTGCGCGCACCCATTATTCGTCAGGGAGACGACCTGGAGCAGGTCGTGGTGGACACGGTTCTCAAAGCGGCGGAGGCGGAGGGTTACGAAATCAGGGACAAAGACGTCCTGGCGATTACGGAATCCATCGTGGCTCGTTCCCAAGGCAATTTCGCCACCACGGATCAGATCGCTACGGACGTGGCTCGCAAGCTGGGCGGCGGCACGGTAGGGGTGGTATTTCCCATCATGAGCCGGAATCGTTTCGCCATCTGTCTGCGGGCGATCGCCAAGGCCAGCAAGAAGGTGGTGGTGATGTTCAGCTATCCCAACGACGAGATGGGCAACCCCATCGTCAGCGAGGAGCTGCTGGACGAAAAGGGCATCGATCCCTACGAGGACGTACTTTCCGAGGGTCAGTTCCGCAAGCTGTTCGGGGATTATAGACATCCGTTTACGGGGATGAACTACGTCGATTATTACCGGAGCCTGATTGAGGAAGAGGGCGCCGAGGCTCAAATTATTTTCGGAAACGACCCCCGGGCGATCGTGGCCTACGCCCAGAATGTCATCGCCTGTGATATTCACACCAGAGAGCGGACCATGCGCCTGCTGCGTTCCACCAGCGTCAACCTGGTGGTGGGGATCAACGAGATTCTCAACCAGAGCGTCAACGGCAGCGGTTACAATACCAAATACGGATTGCTGGGCTGCAATAAGACCAACGAAAACACCGTAAAGCTGTTCCCCAATGACTGCACCGATTTGGTGAACCGAATTCAGGGCAAGATCAAGGAGGCCACCGGCAAGACCATCGAGGTCATGGTCTATGGCGACGGCGCGTTCAAAGATCCGGTGGCCAAGATCTGGGAGGAAGCGGACCCCGTGGTTTCCCCGGGTTATACCTCCGGTCTTGAGGGCACACCCAACGAGATCAAGCTGAAATATTTGGCGGACGACAAATACGCGGATTTGTCGGGAGACGAATTGAAGGAAGCGATCAACAAGGAGATCAAAGCGAAAGACGACAACTTGGTGGGCGAGATGGCCTCTCAGGGGACCACACCCAGACGTTTGACGGACCTGATCGGCTCTCTGTGCGATCTGACTTCCGGAAGCGGGGACAAGGGAACACCCTTCGTCTACATTCAAGGCTATTTCGACAACTACACAAAGTAGAGTAAAGTGACGAGGTGAAACGGCAAGCATGGAAAATGTGGAGCGGATTCTGGATGTTTACAATTACTTCGACAGCGTCATCGTCACGGACGACAAGGGTGTGATCCTGTATTACACCAATATGAGGGCAGATGTGTATTGGCCCACCGAAGAGGAAATTGTGGGCAAGACGATTCTGGAGCTGCATCCCGAGCTGACGGAGGAGACCAGCAGCATCCTGCGGGTGCTGCGGACCGGGAAGCCGATTTTCGATCAGCTGGAGCATTTCAACCGGGACGGACGCCAGGTCACCAATCTGTACAGTACGCTTCCTCTGGTGCAGAACGGAAAGATCATCGGGGCGGTGGACCTGGCCCGCTGCGTGAATGGAAACGAACGGCGCAATATCAATCTGCCGGATGAGACCGCGGAGGACAAGCAGAACCGCCTCTGTCATTTGAATGACATCGTAGCGTCCTCCACCGCAATGAAAGCGGTGAAATCCAAGATTCCCAAAGTGGCGCTCACGGATTCGTCGGTTTTGATCTGCGGCGAGACCGGAACCGGAAAAGAGATGATCGCCCAGGCCCTGCACACCTACGGCAGCCGCAACAGCAAACGCTTCGTCTCTCAAAACTGCGCCGCCATTCCCAGCTCTCTGTTAGAAGGAATCCTGTTCGGAACCATGAAGGGCAGCTACACCGGGGCGGAGACCCGGCAGGGACTGTTTGAAGTGGCCGACGGAGGGACGCTGTTTCTGGACGAGATCAACTCCATGGACATGAACATGCAGGCGAAGCTGCTGAAGGTGATCGAGGAGAAAAAGGTGACGCGTCTGGGCGGTTCGGAACCGATCCGCGTCGATGTGAAAATCGTCTCCGCCATGAATGAGGACCCGCTCCAATGCATCGAGAAAAAGATCCTGCGGGAGGATCTGTTTTACCGCTTGAACGTGGTGCAGATTAACGTGCCGCCTTTGAGAGAACGGCTGGGGGACATTCAGTCTCTCACCAAGCATTTCATTGCGGAGTACAACGAATCCATGCACAAGGACGTGCTGGGCGTTTCGGACGAGGTCTGGGAAACCTTTCGCGGCTATTCGTGGCCGGGCAACGTGCGGGAGCTTCAGAACATCATAGAAGGCGCCTTTAATATTTTAGGCAGCAACTACATTCAAAAAGAAGACCTGCCTCCCTATTTAACCATGCGTTTTGAAAAAGAGAAGGAACGGCTGGACCAGGCGGACGAGGATATGCCGCTGGAAAAGAAAGTGAATCTCTATGAAAAACGTTTGATCATTCAGGCGATGGACACCTCGCCCAGTATTGCGGAGGCCGCGCGGAAGCTCAAGCTCTCCAAACAGGCATTGAATTACAAATTGAAAAAGTACGGATTGCGGGAGTGATCCCCTCCGTCCGGATAAAATGGGAAGCTGGCCGTCAAAACAAGGTTTTGACGGCCTTTTTCAATGTTCCTTTTCATTTAAAAAAAAATTTCACGGACGATGAAAAATTTCGACGAGTTCGTTTGTATATAGGGTGAAAGGAGATGATGAGGACTATGAATGAAGAATGTGAGCTCAATGCCTTCGTTCAATCGGCGGTGGAGCGGTATTCCACAGCGATTGCCAAGACAGCCTTCGCCTATTTGAAAAACGTACCGGACGCGGAGGATGTTACCCAGGAGGTCTTTCTTACACTGATGCAAAAACGGCCGGAGTTTGAAAGCGAAGAACACCGGAAAGCCTGGCTGCTTCGAGTAACGATCAATCAATGTAAAAATCGCTTGAAGGGGAGATTATTTCAAAGTCATCAGCCAATTCCCGAGGATTTGGCTGATCTGCCGGAAGAACAGAGCGAGGTACTCAACGCGGTAATGTCGTTAAATATAAAGTACAGACTGCCGATTCATTTATACTATTACGAGGGGTATTCATTAAAAGAGATCGCGGAAATCCTGGAGACCGGAGCTGCGACCATCGGGACCCGGATGGCCAGGGCGAGGAAGCTTTTGAAAAACATGATAGGGGGCGTGGAGGATGAATAAGGATTCTTATACTGCCGCGATGGACCGCATCCGGTTCAGTGAAAATCTGGATCAAAAGGTATTGGATTATTTAAAATCACAGCAAAGGGAAACGAGCGGCAGCGCCGGGATTCGTGAAGAAGGACCGGTCCGGTCGATTCGGAAAAAAGGAGATCGAAAAATGATGAAAACAATCGGAGCGTTAGGAGCGGCGGCTGTCGTTGCCTGCGCCAGCTTCTTTGCACTGCCGCAGATTGGCGGAGGGGCCGGGGATTTCGACCTGCCCAATTCCACGGGAAAGGTGGCGGTGAGCTACGCGGAGAAGGTTCCGGAGGAGTATTTGCGGGGAGCGGCGGGGCTGCTGCAGGAGTATTCGGAACAGGAGCTGCTGTTTCAAAAAAGCACGGATGCTTTTAAAGGTGTGATTACGGAGCTCAAAAATATTGAAATCCGGACGGGCGGACAGTCGTGGTACCAAGCGATCGCAAAAGTAAAGGTGGATCAGGTGTACCGCGGTCAGGCAAAGAGCGGGGAGACCATTTCCATTCTGCTTCCCGCGGCGATTCCGGGGGGAGAAGGCACATCCGAAACGAAGGGGACCGCCGGCGCGGCAGTTTTGACGGAGGATCAGGAGACGATCAACGCCATGGAGGTGGGAATGACCGGAATCTTTTTGCCATTGAGGTATGACGATTCCGCAGTCTTGGAATCGGAGGGAGCGGTACTGCACCTTAAGGATTTGGCGGAATACGGTTTGTCGGACGGGGTCCGTTTCGCATTTCTGGATACGGAAAACGGCTTGGAGTTCGCCCGGTTTGCGTACCAACCCATCGCCGAGGCGTCTGCTTTGGATCAGGTGGAGAGTTACCTGACAGAGATGTTCCGTCAGAAAGGATGAAAAATATTTCTTTGATGAAAACCGGGGAAAAAAGATAAGAAAAAGATGGAGGGAAAAATATTTTGCCGAAATGACAAAATTTTTTTCCCTTTGTTCTCATCCGCCGAAAATTCGTCTCAAAGTGTTCCAACAGACGGTTTTTCTGCTGGATTCGCAGGGGAGGGGGACAAGCGGGGAGTGAGGGCCGAGGGAAAAATATTTTTCCTTTTCAGCTTCATGAAAAGAGAGGAACGTTGGAGTTTCAACGATTTGGATTTGGCATCATTCTTGCCTTATATGATGACGTAATGCGCGCGCAGTTTAATAGCACTGTTGTATAAGTTTTGTTAGGAGGAACAAGCATGACTGATTATGGTATTATTTGCTTACTCCCGCCAGCCATTGCGATTATTTTGGCATTGGCCACGAAGCAGACGATTCTGTCTCTGTTTTTCGCGGTTTGGGCGGGCGCTACGATCATCGCGGGCTACAATCCGATCGTGGGCTTCACAAAAGTCGTTTCCGATTACATGATCCCCTCCATTGCCAGTGAAGGCAACGCGGGGATGCTGATCCTGGTCACCATGGCCGGCGGCTTCATCTTCATGCTGCGGATCACAGGCGCGGCGGAAGCCTTCGCCACCAGAGTGACCAAATTCATCAATTCCGCGAGAAAGGCACAGGTCATCACCTGGCTGTGCGCGTTTGTCTTTTGCTACACGGAGCCTTGTCTGATTCTGGGCACCATCATGCGTCCGGTGACCGATACTTTGAAGGTGTCTCGGGCAAAGCTGTCTTACATTCTGGATTCCATGGGCTGCAACCTGGCTTCGTTTTCGCCCATCAGCAGCTACGGACCCTTCATTGCCGGACTCATCGCCACTCAGCTGGCGGCGCTGTCCATCACCGGGAACGAATGGTCTCTGTATATTCAGATGTTCCCCTTCAATCTGTACGGCGTGTTCGCCATGCTCACGGTTCTCATCGTGGCGGTGACGGGCTTGAACATCGGACCCATGTACACGGAAGAGAAGAGAGCCAGGGAGACCGGAAAGCTGCTGGCAGACGGAGTGGAACCACTGGTCCCGGAAAAGAAGAGCAATATTCCCGAGGGTTACAATCTTACCTTGAAAAACTTCCTGATTCCTATGATCACTTTGTTTGTGGCCATTTTCGCGGTCATTTTCTGGTCCGGGAACGTGGTGGAAAATGGTCTGCGGGGCGCCTTCATCAACGGCAATATCACCCTGGCCATCACCATCGGCTTCCTGTGCGGCTCCATTGCCGCCGGCGCCGTGGGCGTTTTCACGGGACTGTTTCGGTTTACCAAAGCGGTGGACAATTTCGTCGCCGGCATGCAGGACCTGATCATGGTTCCCTTTATCCTGATCATGGCTTGGTCCGTAGGCGCCATTACCAGAACCATGGGCGTGGGCGATTTCCTGTCGGGAATCGTGGCGGAGCATCTCACCGGCGGAATGGTGCCGGCGCTGATCTTCCTTTTCGGAGCTTTGATTTCCTTCTCCACCGGCAGCTCCTGGGGTGTGTGGTCCATCATGATGCCCATCGCCCTCCCCATGGCTGTTACCTTTAATATCCCGTTGCCTTTCGCCATCGGCGCGGTCATCGGAGGCGGTCTGTTCGGCGACCAGTGCTCGCCGATTTCCGACACCACCATCATGTCCTCCACCGGTGGTTCCTGCAACCATATCGTACACGTCTCCACCCAGCTGCCTTACGGGCTCACCGTGGGAGGCTCGGCTTTTGTGGGCTTCCTGTTCGGAGGGTTGACGGGACAGTATTATCTGGCCATCGCGATGACGCTGGTGGTTCTGCTGGCCGCTCTGTTTGTTTTGAATATGATCTCCAAGAAAAAGACCGGCGGCGTGGTCATCAACTGAAAGGCGAGGATACGTTTT
>CAUHLX010000105.1 GCA_959606705.1 uncultured Bacillota bacterium
CTACACGGGTGTGGACCGGGTGGACATGGTGGTCACGCTCCACGCCTGCGACACCGCCACGGATTTTGCCTTGATCAAAGCGGTGGGCTGGGACGCATCCGTCATCCTGTCGGTCCCCTGCTGTCAGCACGAGCTGTTTTCTCAGATGAAGGACCCGCTCCACCAGCCCATATTGAAGCACGGAATTTTAAAGGAACGGATCAGCGCCATTCTCACCGACGGTCTAAGAGCGCTGAAGCTCGAAGAGCACGGTTACGACGTGAGTCTCATCGAATTCACCAGTTTGGAACACACCGCTAAGAACATCATGATCCGCGCGGTCCGTTCCCCCGGCGTTCCCGGTCCTGCCAAACAGAAACGGATGAAGAAGGCCGGAGAAGATTACCGGGCGCTCAAGGATTACTGGCACCTGCTGCCCACCATCGATCAGCTGTAACGGCAAGCGGAACCGGCGCGGGCCGCAGTCTAAAAGCGAACCGCCACGTTATCCCGTTCCCCCTCCGCGTTTACCTCAAACAGAGGCTTTCTGGCGAAGTGGAACAGTCCCGCCAAAATGGCGGAGGGGAAGGTTTCCGTCTTGGTATTGAATTCCCGAACCAAGGCGTTGTAATACTTCCGAGCGTTGGCAATGTCCTCCTCCACCTTACGAAGCTGCCCCTGCAGCTCCATGAAATTGGCGTTGGCTTTCAAATCCGGATAGCTTTCGGACAGCGCGAACAGGCCCTTCAGAGAATTGGCCAGCTCGGTCTCGCCTTCCAGCCTCCCTTCCATCGTTCCGGCGGACACCGCCGCGTTCCTGGCCCGTATCACCTGTTCCAGCGTATCCTGTTCGTGAGCCGCGTAGCCCTTCACCGTCTCCACCAGATTGGGAATGAGATCATACCGTTTCTTCAAATACACGTCCATGGTGGCGAAGCCCTCCTCCACCCGATTGCGCATTTTTACAAATCCGTTATAGCCGGTGATGATCCAAACCACCAAAAGTACGGCGATGACGATCACCGCGATCAATAAATATTTCATTTCCTTTTCCTCTCTCCCTGCAATAAATTTTCCTACGAATTTTCCGAATTTCTCAAAGTCTCCGGAATCATTCCGAAATGCTCCAGTCGATTTCCCGCCCGTACTGTTTTAAAAACGCGTTGGTTTTGGAAAAATGACGGCAGCCGAAAAACCCGTTGTCCGCGGAATAAGGACTGGGATGTGCCGCGGTCAGAATCAGATGGCGGGGATTGGTAATCCGTTCCGCTTTGGCCTTGGCGTTGGCTCCCCACAGCAGAAAGACCATAGGCTCCATCCTCTCATTCAGCAGGTCGATCACCCGGTCCGTAAAAAGCTCCCAGCCCTTACCCTTGTGGGAATTGGGCTTTCCTCCCCGAACGGTCAGAACGGTGTTCAGCAGCAGAACGCCCTGTGCGGTCCAGTCCAGCAAACAGCCGTGGCTCGGCGGAGCCACGTCCAAATCGTCCTTCAATTCCTTGAACACGTTGACCAGTGACGGCGGCTGCCGAACCCCCTTCCGCACGGAAAAGCACAGCCCGTGAGCCTGACCTGCACCGTGATAAGGGTCCTGTCCCAGAATCACACAGTTCACATCCGCGTAAGCCGTATTCTTCAACGCGTTGAAAATATCGCCCATCGGCGGATAAACCGGACCGCTTCCGTACTCCGCCAGCAAAAATTGACGAAGCCGCAGATAGTATTCCTTTTCAAATTCACCGGCCAGCAGGCCGTCCCAATCGTTGCCGATCTTCACCATTCTCATCGCCCCCATTTCCAAGAAACTCCGGTAAACTCACTCTCATGAAGCCCGGTCGAACCGACGGAGCGGACCCCGTCTAGTAAGATAACCGTCCGCTATTGTAAACCGCCGCCACTCGGTTCATATTGTTGATGAACAGATACTGCGCCACCAGCGATCCGATGCCGCAGAGGAGCGAACCGATCACGATCCACAGCAGAATCGTGGTTCCCGACTCTTCGATTCCCACATTGTAGCGCAGATTTCCCGTGGTCTGCATCCGGTTTCCCTGTTTGTAAAACCAGTAAATGCCGTAAATCCCGCAGGTGATGAACGACAGCAAAATCACTAAAATATAGTTGGGACTCTCTCGGCCGTCCCCTCGAAACACCTGATTCAAATCCTCCGTGTACACGTACCAAAAATAGAGGCTGTAAATTCCACAAGTAATAAAGGATAAAAGTAAATAAATGATAAAATTGCGTTCCCGAATCATAGCGTTCCTCCTAGTTGATTTATCGTATAAATGATTGCAGCATACTCCATAAGCGTACTATGAATCCGGCGGACGTGTCAACAGAGAAAGCCTCGTTCCGTACAAAAATCAGCCGAAATACGTAAACACCCAGGGTGAGCGCGATCAAGCTCACCAGGAAAACCCGTTCTCTTTTGGGAGAGCCCAGCAGAGGACTTTTCCCCAAAACCAGATACGCAAAGGCCGGCGGCAAAAGCCAGAACAGCGGATGATAATAGAACGCTCCGGCGAAGTCCAGGCGCAGTACCGCCTGACAGGCCCTGGTAATGCCGCAGCCAGGGCAGGGGACCCCCACCAGAAAACGGAAGGGGCAGCCGATCCCAGTCAAGTACAGAATGCCCAGACCCAACACCAGGCCCGCCAGCAGAACCAGACGCTCCCGCCGCCAAGTCCCGGCATTCGTTTTCGTCAACGCCTTCCTTCTCTCCCGATTCACGATCCCGCCCCCTTTTCTTTCTCTTCTCTCTATGTTACCATAATACCGAAAGAAACACGATAAAAAGGAGATCCACCCATGAACATCGCCTGTATCGGGGACAGCCTCGTCAATGGCTACCCCTTCTCTCGAGCGTACTCCTGGCCGGCGCTTTTGGCCTCCCGCACCGGCAATTCCTGCTTCAATTTCGGTGTCAACGGGGAGACCTCCTCTCAAATTTGCCGACGCCTGCTTCCGGCGCTTCGTTCCTGTCGGCCGGAGCTGGTATTCCTGTCCGGCGGAACCAATGATTTTATCTTTACCGCCGCCGAGCCCGATGACGTGATGGCCCGCTTGACCCAAATGGCCGCGGACGCCAAAAACGCCGGCGTTAGACCGGCGCTCTCCACTCCCCTTCTCACCATCCCCGAGGCCGCCTGGCGTATGTGGGCCGACGACACGGACTATGAAGAAGTAAATCGAAAGCTGAAACAGCTTCGAGAACAAATTCTTTCCTTCTGTCATAAAGACAGGCTCCCCTGCGTGGACGCGCAGAGCGCCTACGAGACTCTGGTGAAACAAAACCGGCCTGCCGATCCCCTGGCCTCGGCGCTCTACGTGGACGGAATCCACCCCACAATGGAAGGGTATTCCGTTCTGGCCGATCTTTTTCAGCCTTTGACCGCCGGCTGACATTCCTTCCAGCGCTTCAATGTGGGAAACCACTGTTCCATGGTGGCCTTGGCTTCCTCCCGGGTGCCCATCGCCCCGTGCTCGTCATTCAGCTTCAGGCAAAACTCGATCATTTCTTCCATCGTACAGTCCTGTGCGAACGCTCCTTTTTCATAGCAGTAGCAGCAATACTCCCCGCTTCTGCTTCCATCGGCTTCCGTTCCCAACTGCGCCTCCTCCGTCAGGGGCATTCCACAGCTCTGACAAAACACCTGCTTTTGATCCATGCTCTTTTCCGTCATTTTCTCGTTCCTTTCTCGTCCGGCACCTTCGTGCTTCGTTCTGATGATTGATTTCCAATGATTTTATTCTAGCGGATCAAATCGGACAACTATATGTCATATTTAAATTGACTCCGGATAAATTTTTTCAATGCTTCGGGCCAGTCGGCCCATCTCTTTCCTTACAAACTCAGGAGAGAGAACTTCAACTCCGTCTCCGAAGGACAAGAGATAGCCGTATACCCACTGATCCACCGGAAAGGTAACCCGTACCGTCAAACTGCCGTCCTCGTTTTTTTCCACCTGCGTTCCGATAAACTCGTCCCGCACGCGAAAGGTCAGCCGCTCCGAAAAGCGAAGAACCAGTTCCGCCTGTGGAAAGGCAGCTGCCTCTTTCCCTGTTTTTTGAGGGGCTTCCATGGTGTCCAGCTGAGGGACCGGTTCCTCCCGAAGTGTAAAATACCGCTCCGTCAGGGTCACCTCTTCCATTCGCAGGATCTTGAAGGTGCGGTATCCCCGTTTTTCCGGACAGTAACCCTGTAGGTACCAGTTCCCGGACTTGAAGCGCAGCTTGACCGGCTCCACCTCTCTTCGAGTGGTCAAGCCATAGGAACTATAATAGGTAAAAGCCACCACCCGCTGTTCGAGAATGCCGGTCTTCAGCACTTCAAAAATCGCCCGGGCTTCCTCTCCTCCGCCCCAATGGGAAAAATCCACGTCGATCCATTGGGTCCCATCCTTGTGGAACAAAGCCGACAAGCGGGAAAGGACCTGACTTCCCTCCTGCCGTCCGGTCGCTTTCATCCCTTGCAAGGCGTACAGAATCTCGCTCTGTTCCCGCTCCGATAGGACGGATTTGTTCAATACGAAATCCGGAAGCAGACGAATGCCGCCGCCCCTTCCCTTTGACGCGTACACCGGGATCCCGCAGGAGGACAGCAGGTCCAAGTCCCGGTAGATGGTCCGCGTGGATACTTCAAACCGTTCCGCCAGCTCCCCGGCCGTCACGGCTTCCTTCTGCATCAACAGATAAACCATCTCAAACAGCCGGTTGATCTGCATGGACGCTCCTTTCCTCTGGCCGCCTTCTGTTTACAATAGCCGTTTCAAAAATTGACCGGTATAAGACCCCGGATAGGCGGCAACCTCTTCCGGCGTGCCGGTAATGACGAGCTGTCCTCCCCGGTCTCCGCCGTCCGGACCCAGATCGATGATGTGGTCCGCCGTTTTGATCACATCCAGGTTGTGTTCGATGACCACCACGGTGTTTCCGCTGTCCACCAGCCGCTGCAGCACCTGAATCAGCTTGTCCACGTCCGCGAAATGCAGGCCCGTGGTGGGTTCGTCCAAAATGTACATGGTCTTTCCCGTACCGCGCTTCGACAGCTCGGAAGCCAGCTTGATCCGCTGCGCCTCGCCGCCGGACAGCTGAGTGGAAGGCTGTCCCAGCTTCACGTAGCCCAGGCCCACCTCTTCCAGCGTCTGAAGCTGTCTGGTAATGGTGGGAATGTTGGCGAAGAACTCCAGCGCTTCGGAAATGTTCATATCCAGCACATCGTAGATGCTCTTGCCCTTGTATTTGACCTCCAGCGTCTCCCGGTTGTAGCGCCGTCCCTTGCAGACCTCACAAGGCACGTAAACATCCGACAGAAAATGCATTTCGATCTTGATGATGCCGTCACCGGAGCAGGCCTCACACCGTCCGCCTTTGACATTGAAGCTGAACCGACCCTTTTCGTAGCCCCGGATCTTGGATTCCGGAAGCTGCGCGAACAAATCGCGAATATTGGTGAACACTCCGGTGTAGGTCGCCGGGTTGGAACGAGGCGTCCGGCCGATGGGGGACTGGTCGATATCGATGACTTTGTCGATCTCCTCCATCCCTTTGATATTTTTAAATTTTCCGGGTTTGTCCTTAGCCCGATACAGCTTGGCGGCCAGGCCCTTATAAAGGATCTCGTTGACCAGACTGCTCTTGCCCGATCCGGATACCCCGGTCACACAGGTAAAGGTACCTAGTGGAAAGGAGATGTTCACATCCCGAAGATTGTTTTCCGCCGCTCCCAAAACCTGAATGAATTTTCCGTTGCCCTTGCGGCGCTCCTTCGGAACCTCGATGCGCTTCTTTCCGGAAAGATACTGACCGGTGATGGAATTCTCGCAGGCCTTGATATCCTCCACCGATCCGGCGCAGACCAGCTCTCCGCCGTGAATCCCCGCTCCCGGGCCGATATCGATGATGTGGTCCGCCGCGTACATGGTATCCTCGTCGTGTTCCACCACGATCAGGGTATTGCCGATCTCGGTCAGATTGCGCAGGGTCCCCAGCAATTTTTCATTGTCCTTCTGGTGCAGTCCGATGCTGGGCTCGTCCAAAATGTACAGAACCCCTACCAGGCTGGAACCGATCTGTGTGGCCAGTCGGATCCGCTGGGACTCGCCGCCCGACAGAGTCCCGGAGCTGCGGGAGAGGGTCAGATAGTCCAGACCCACGTCCACCAGGAAGGACAGACGGGCTTGAATTTCCTTTAAAATCTGCTTGGCGATCGCCGCGTCCTTGGCGGACAGCTCCAAGCCGTTGACAAATTTCAAGGCTTCGCGGACCGACAAGTCGGAAACCTCGGCGATGTTTTTTCCCCCCACGGTAACCGCCAGCACCTCGGGTTTGAGCCGTTTTCCTCCGCAGGCCTTACAGGGAATCAAGCTCATGTATTCTTCCATCTTGCTTTTGATGTATTCGGAATTGGTCTCCTGATACCGCCGCTGAAGGTTGTTGATCACCCCTTCAAAGGGATGATGCCGGTAGGACTTGGACCCGCTGCGGCTTTCGTAATAATACTCCAGCTTTCTGGTCCCCGTGCCGTACAGCAGCTCGTCCTTAAACTTCTTGGGCAGCTTTTCATAAGGAGTGTCCAGACTCACCTGATGTTCTTTGGCAAGCGCCTCGATCATCTGGCGATAAAACGTTCCGAACTCCATGGAGGCAAATACGTTGGACAAGGCGCCCTCGTTGACGGACAGCCCTTGATCGGTGATCACCCGATCCGGGTCGATCTTCTGAATAAAGCCCAGGCCGTTGCACTCCGGGCAGGCCCCGAAGGGGCTGTTGAACGAAAAGGAACGGGGCTCCAGCTCCTCGATGCTGACTCCGTGCTCCGGGCAGGCCAGCTTGGTGGAAAACAGATGCTCCTCCGGCGTACCGACGGTCCCCTCCTCCGTTTTTTTCTGAATCAGGGCCAGAATGATGCCCTAGCTGTTGTGAAGAGCCAATTCCACGGATTCCGCCATTCGCCCTTCCACTCCCGGCTTGACCACGATTCGGTCCACCACGATCTCTATGGTGTGCTTGAACGTCTTTTCCAGTTTGACTTCCTGCTCCTCCAGCTCCACGATCTCACCGTCGATCCGCGCCCGGGTGAAGCCCTCCTTGCGAATGCGTTCAAGGATCTTCTCGTGCTCCCCCTTTCTCTGGCGAACCACCGGCGCCAGCAGGGTCAGCCGAGTGCCTTCGGGAAACTCCATCAGACCTTCCACGATCTGATCCACGGACTGGCTGGCGATCTCCCTGCCGCAAACCGGGCAGTGAGGCACTCCGATCCGGGCGTACATCAGCCGCAGATAATCGTGAATCTCCGTTACGGTGCCCACCGTGGAACGGGGATTTTTGTTGGTGGTCTTTTGATCGATGGAAATGGCAGGAGAAAGTCCCTCGATATACTCCACGTCCGGTTTCTCCATCTGTCCCAAAAACTGTCTGGCGTAGGAGGACAGACTCTCCATGTAGCGGCGCTGGCCCTCGGCGTAAATCGTGTCAAACGCCAACGAGGACTTTCCCGATCCGGAAAGTCCCGTCAACACCACCATTTGATCCCGTGGAATGGTTACGTCGATGTGCTTTAGATTGTGCTCCGCGGCACCCTTGATGATAATATCCTTTGACATTGTCTCTCTGCTCCTTTTAAAGTCTTACCTTATACTCGAAGATCCGGTCACGCAGCTCCGCGGCCCGCTCGAACTGCAGGTTCGCGGCGGCGTCCTTCATCTCTTTTTCCATCTTTTTAATATAATCCCCCAGCTCTTTCTTGGTGAGCTCCAGCGGACTCCGGCCGTGGTAATACTCGTCCTCTTCCTCCACCACCTTGGTCGCTTCGATCACCGCCCGCACCGATTTCTCGATGGTCGTAGGGGTAATTCCGTGCTCTTCGTTGTATCTCTGCTGAATTTCCCGACGGCGATTGGTCTCGCCGATGGCCTTTTCCATGGCCTCACTGATCCCGTCCGCGTACATGATCACCCGGCCGTGAGCATTTCTGGCCGCCCGGCCGATGGTCTGAATCAGAGAAGTCTCCGTCCGCAGGAAGCCCTGCTTGTCCGCATCCAGAATGGTCACCAGCGATACCTCGGGAATATCCAGACCCTCCCGCAGGAGGTTGATGCCCACCAGCACGTCAAAGACGCCCAGACGCAGGTCTCTGAGAATTTCCATCCGCTCCAGAGTGTCTACCTCCGAATGGAGATAACGGACCTTGATGCCCACGTTTTTCAGGTAATCCGTCAGGCTCTCGGACATTTTTTTCGTCAATGTGGTAACCAGCACCCGCTCTCCCACGGCGGTTACTTTGTTGATCTCCCCGATGAGATCGTCGATCTGCCCCTCGGTTTTGCGGAGATCGATCTCCGGGTCCAGCAGACCGGTGGGCCGAATCACCTGCTCCGCCACGATTCCGTGGCTGTGCTCCCGCTCGTACTGGGCGGGGGTGGCGCTGATGTAAATGGCCTGATTGACCAAGCTTTCGAACTCGTCGAACATCAGCGGGCGGTTGTCCAGCGCGGAAGGCAGACGGAAGCCGTATTCCACCAGGGACTGCTTGCGGGAACGGTCTCCGGCGTACATGCCCCGCACCTGCGGAAGCATCACGTGAGACTCGTCCACCACCAGGAGAAAGTCTTTCGGAAAGTAGTCGATCAAGGTGTACGGCCGGCTCCCGGCGGGCAAACCGTTGATGTGGCGGGAATAGTTTTCGATCCCCTTGCAGCTGCCCACCTCTCTCAGCATTTCCAGATCGTATCGAGTCCGCTGCTCGATGCGCTGGGCTTCCAGGAGCTTGCCGTTGTCTCGGAACCATTTGACCCGTTCCTCCAGCTCTTCTTCGATGGACGCGCAGGCTCTATTCAC
>CAUHLX010000106.1 GCA_959606705.1 uncultured Bacillota bacterium
TTTCATATCCTTCGCCGCGAACAAGCTAACTACCTTGCCGTTTTTCAGCTTGGCCGCCACACCCATGTGGGTGTGTTCTCCGCTTCCCGCCACGCCCTTCATCGGCTTGGCCATGAAGGTGACATCCAGTCCGTGGGCCCGAAATACGTCCTTCACCACGTATTTCACCTGGTTTTCGTTGTCAGCCGCCTGGAGTGCCGTGCTGTATTTCCAATCGATCTCCAGCTGCTCCATCACGTGGTCGTACTGACCGGAGCTGCCCAGCTTGGCCTTGACCCCGCCCACTTCCTTGTGCCCCATTTCCACCTGGAAGCCATAACGGTTGAGCATCATCAGCGTCTTCTCCAGCGCCGTGCGCACCGGACCTACCGTACGCTTCCAATACTGCTCTTTCAAGACCTGCGACGTGGTCAGCTGTTCCCGATCCGCCTTGTCATCCGGGGTCTGAACCCAAAATTCCAGTTCGGTGGCCGCCGTCAGAATGATTTCATCGATCTCGTCCGCAGAATCGATGGGAAGATATTCGAAGATGTAGGGATTTTCTTTGATCAAATCCAGCAGCCCGGATTGGAACGCTTTGACCGCGTCCCGCAGAATGACTCGAGACCCCACCTCGGCGGTGTCGTTGTGGACCAGAAAGCAGGGAATCCTTAAGGTCCCTACCGGCATTCCCTGTTCCTCCGCTCGATGATACAGGTTATAGTCCACATACCAGTTGGCGTCAGGGTCGGGAATGATATCCACCTTAGCGTTGTTCAGCGCCGCGATCTTGGGCAGCACCACACTGGAACCGTCCGTCTGAACGCCGTGCTCCATCAGCTGGTCCATATCCTCTAAAAACAGCTCCACGGGAATCTTTTCATCCGTGTCATGGCCTCCGATATCCAGACCGACCAGAGAAACAAACCGCACCTCCGGGTGCTGATTCAGCAGATCCGTCACCGCCGCTTTTTCATGAAACTGCGGAGGGATACAAAACAGCATATTGTCCATGATATTTTTCTTGTCTGGCATATATAATAGCTCCTTCCTGCTTTAAAATCCGGCATTTTGTCTCTGACGTTCATTTTATCACAGTTTGTAATAAAAAGGGAGCCTTTTTCAATCAGGCTCCCCAGTTAAAACGCTTTTTGAAAGGAATGATTTACTGCTCTTCTTCGGTACCCTGATCCGGCGCGGAAGCTCCTGCCGCGGAATCGTCGGCAGCGCCCGCTCCCGCCGCTTCGGAAGCACCGGCCGGCTCCAGCTGTTTCAGATACTGTTTCAGTTCGCTGAGATGCTTTCCATAGCCTGCCCAGTCGCCGTTCTTTTGAGCGGATTCCGCCGCCTCAAAGGCTTCGTTGGCCTTCTTGATCAGCTCACTGGTACCCAGTCCCTGCTGTACCGTTCCGCTTCCGTCGGTTCCGGGGTTGGCCGCGGTGCCGCCCTCGCCCAGACCGCCTTCCAGGCCGGCCTGATTGACGGTGATCTTACCGTTTTCATCGTGCTGCTGAACCGAGGTGATATAATCGCCGGTTCCGAACAGGTCGTTCAGTGCTTCCGCCAGCGTATCCTCGTAGGCAATCTGATCGTTGTAGGCCACGATGACCCTCTTCACCTCAGGCAGACTGGAGGAAACGCCTTCCAGATAAACCGGTTCCACATAGAGCAGGGATTCTTCCATGGGGATGACGAACATGTCGCCCCTGGAATATTTGGTCCCCTTGGAGCTCCACAGTGAGAAGTCCTGGGAAATTCGATCGTCCTGATCGATCAGTCCTTCCACCTGCATGGGACCGTAAACCACCTTGCTCTTGGGCAAGCGGTAGAGCACCAGCTCTCCGTAGTGGTCGCCGTCATTTCGGGCCACCAGCAGTCCCGTCATATTCTTCTTTCCGTTTGGTGTGTAGGGCAGGGAATTGATGAATTCCACGTCCGTTTCACCCGGAAGCTTCATGATGTAGTAGGTGGGTTCCATGGTGACTTCATCGGAGCCGAAAATCTGTGTGGCGATGGCCCACAGGTCTTCCTTCTGGTAGAACACCTTTACATCGTTCATGTGATATTTCTTGTAAACGTTGCCCTGGATTCCAAACATGAAATTGGGGTAACGGATGTGCGCTCTCAACTCCTGAGGCATCTGGTCCGCGCTCTTGAACAGCTGCGGATAAATGCTGGTCAGAGTGTTGGCGATGGGGTCCTTATCGTCCACCAGGTAGTAATTGGTGTCGCCGTTGTAAGCGTCGATGACCACCTTGACCGAGTTGCGGATGTAGTTGGTCCGCTCCGGATTGATGCTGCCGTCCGCCAGCGTGTAAGGCTCGGAATACGGATAGTAGCTGCTCTTGGTATAGGCGTCGATGATCCAGTACAGCTTGCCGTCCACCGTGACCACGTAGGGATTGTCATCGTACTGCAGGAAAGGAGCGATCTTCTGCACCCGTTCTTCGATGTTGCGGTTGATGATGATCTTGGAGTTGCTGTCGATGTTCGTGGAAACCAGCATCTTCAAGCTCTGTTCCCGGATGGCAAACGCCACGCGGTTGAGCAGGTTGAGCTTGATGCCGCCCGTGCCTTCATAGGTGGTGTCCGCGTTGCCTTCTCCGCTGGGATAGTCGAACTCCTTCATATTGGTATTGGTAATGATATAGTTGTTGGTCAGCTCACCGAAGTAAATCTCCGGCCGGGTCACCTGGATTTCATCCACCGCGGAAACCGGGGGAATGCTCTTGATCAGCATGTCCGGCTGGCCGCTGGCCGTCACCTTGTCCACGCGGGACAGCGTGATGCCGTAGCCGTGAGTGTACTGCAAATGCTGGTTGATCCAGGAATCGCTGATGTTGGCCTCGTTGATTTCACGAGCCGACAGGAACGTCTGGGTGTATTCTCCGTTGACCATGTAGCGGTCCACGTCCACATCGTTGAACTGATAATAGCTGCGGATGCTCTGCGTCTGATTGTAGAACTGCTCCGCCGGCTCAAAATCGTTGATGCGGATATTGTTGATGGTCCCCTTGTTGTTGAGGACATCCTCTCTGGTCAAATCGTTGTTGGCCGCGAATTCCTTTACGGAAATATCCTGTAGATCGTACGCGTGCTGCGTATAAGTGATGTTGTTCTGCAGATACGGCGCCTGCTTGTTGAATTCATCCGGGGAGACCACCAGGTTTTGAACCAGGCCCGCCGCTCCGGTCCCCACCGCTCCCAGCACGATCATGATCACCGGCACGGTAAGCATCTTCTTCCAGCTGCGGCTTTTGACCCCCAAAGCGAAGAAGAGGGCCGCCACCAGCGACAGAACGATGAGAATGCGGTACACCCAAAGGGTGATATTGATGTCCGTAAACCCGGCGCCAAAGAGAACGCCCGTGTGGGAATACAGAAGGTTGAACTGCTTCAAAACGAAATTGATGGCGATCATCAGGAAGAACACCACTCCCAGCACGATGATCTGCTTGGACGCAATGTTCAAAAGCTGATTGAAATTGCCGGTATCAAACTGCTTTTTGGGCCGGCGATGGGTGGTGCCGAAACCATTTTTGAACGCGCCTCCGAAAGCCCCTCCGAACGCGCTGCCAAAGGGATTCGCTCCCGCCTGCGGTCCCTCGTCCTCCTCGTAGGCCTCCTCCGCGGGCTCGTCCTGAACCGTTTCAAAGACCTGGGGTCTTCTGGTGGACAGCAGGATGGTGTAATACAGCAGCGTCACCACCGCGAACGCGATCACTAAGCCCAGCAGGATTCCATTGATTTGTGATACGAACTGCAGTTTAAATACATAGAACGAAATGTCCAAATTGAAAATCGGATCTTTGATGCCAAAGTCCGTGCTGTTGCTGAATTTCAGAATTTCAAACCACAGCTTGGTCACCGTGGAAAGCGTGACCAGTATACCGAACACCGCCGCCAATCCCCAGGTGAGGCGATTGATGGTCTTGTCGCTGACGCTGTCGCTCCCGGACGCTACCTCGATCTTTTTCAAATAACCCCTTTTCAAGGTCTTTAAATAGACGTAGCACAGAAGCGTGATCACAATAAACGTGGGAATGCCCAGCTTCAGCTGCGTGAACAGCTGTTTGAAAAACACGCTGGTGTAGCCCAATTCCTGAAACCACAGAAAATCTGTGAAAAATCTTACCAGCGTCCCGAAGCACGCTGCGATAATCAGGAGAATGAGCAGAACCACTCCTAATCCAAACCTCTTCTTCTTCAAATCATCACCCCTTATTTTTTATGCGTTTGGAACGACCTTATGCCATAGTCCGTTCCCTGTTTATTACTGGTTGAAGGCATAATAATCTATCACACGGAAAGCGCTGCCGTCCGGCTCCACATAGTAGATCCGGTAATTCTCTTCAGGAGTCTCGACTCCGTCTTCCGCGATGGATATCAATTCGTGAGTCCAAACATAGAAGCCCGTGGTGCCCTGTCTGATCTCTCCGATCTCCAGGAGTTTGAACGTAGCGTTGGTCTTGCCCGGGTTTTCAAACGCCAGAGCCTTTTCATAGGCTCCCGTACCGGTCTTTAAAAAGTTGAATACGGCGTTGTCTCCGGTATTCATGTATTCTACCCATCTCGAGTCGAACGCAATCACCGTACCCACCGCAGTCGCATCAAAATTGTAAATAATTCCGTTGGCGTCCGTGAGCCAATAATTATCGCGAATCGGCGTAGACGCGTTCAGATCCGGTATTCCATAATCCAGACCGGGGTCGAATTTCAAATCGGCGTTTTCTCGAATTTCTCTGATATTGCCATTGTCTTCCCCGTAATTATTGCCGCGTTGGCGGTAAATTAATTCCTCAATTGTCGCGGTGGTTTCCTCCGGCTTGTCAATGGGAGCCTCTTCCTTGTGGAAAACGGCCATAATTCCGGACTGAATCTTTTCCACGAATATCGCCGCCGGCGACTGGGGCGCAAAATATTTGATGCCCAGCATCGCCGCTTCGATCGCCAAAATCGCAATCACGATCGCCAGAATCACGACGCCCACCATACCTAGCTTTCTTTTCTTCGTTTCTCGCCGATCGCCGGAAGGGAGGTCAGCGGTCCGAAGCTCATACGCTCCGCCGCCGGACCGTTCCGCCGTCTCTTGGGCGGGAAGGCCGGAAACCGCCGGTTCCACACCGGGGGCGTGATATTGTTCTTTCAAAAGGGCCTCGCCGAAAATTTCCTTTTCCAGCTCCTCCAACGCTTCCGTGTCTTCCTCTCGTTTTAACGTCGGCGCCCGATGCGGAAGCTCCTCCTGGTCCGAGGGCATGGCAGAACCGAAAAAACTGGCCCTGGCCGCCGCCATCTCATCGATTTGCTCGCTGTTGAAACCCACCATGCGGCCGCTTCTGGCCTCTCCGGATGGTTTGGAATCCTCCGGAGCCGGGGACTTCGGCTCGGTACCTTGGTTCTCCGTGGCCGCGGCTTTCGGCAGCGGCTCATCGACCGGACCCCTGCTCGGGACAGCTTGAGACGCCGGCTGGCTTTCCATAATCTTTCTCAGCTCCACCGGCTTCGTATCCCGGGCCAGCACGGGATCTTCCCCCATGGCCGGGGCCTTTTCCGACAGGCTGATGGTCTCCGGGGCCGCTTCCTTTCGCTGGCCCTGCTCCGCGTCACGCTTCTGTATTTTCTCGTACTCCCGATCCAGCAGCTTCTGAAATTCTTCATTCTTTTTGCTGAAGGTGAAAAATCGTTCGATATCGTCATCGCCGATGGCGTCCGCCACCGGTTCCTCATCCACCGTCTCCTCAACGATTGGCTTCCGAATCAAGGGCTCTTCCGCAGTTGGCTCTTCGACCGTCCTAGCCTCGTCAATGGGTTCTTGGAAAATTGGCATCGGCACGGGATCGGCCGCCGGAGCGGTTCTGTCCAGCGTTTTCTCCACCGTTCCGACGGAAGCCGACGCCGCTTTCTCCGCCGGGCTGACCGTTTCCTCCGGGGCCGCACTCAAGGCTTCCCCAAATATTTCCTCCTCCAGCTCGCGAATTCTGGCTTCCTTCTCCGCCGGTGTTTCGTTCGCTAACACGGATGTCACGTCGTAGCTGATGTCCGGCTCGGTTTCATATTCCAGGAGGGTTTCCTGACGGACCGAAGCCGTCGGTTTTTCAGCGGCCTGACCTTCATCCCTCGCGGAAACCGTTCCCGCCGGTTCTCCCGCTTCTCTTAAGGTAATATCCACTTTATCAGGATCGTGCCACCGAAAATCGATCTCTTCCACCTTTTTCGGTTTGGGAAAATCCTGCACGTTCCAGCTGAACTCCGAAAAGTCGATGGGAGGATCGGTGATTTCCGCTTCCTGCACGGGCTCCTCGCTCTCGCCCAACACGACCGGCGTCTCTTGTTCTTGGTCCTCTTTAGGCGCTATGTAGTCCTCCGTTTGCTGCGGATCGTCAAAAATCAAAGTGAATTTCTGTCCCTGGGCAGGCGGAACAGTCTCTCCATCGGCGTGGTCAAGAGAATTGTAAACGACTTCTTCTTTTAATTCGAGCTTCTCTTCTCCCCGGCTGCCTTCCTGGGTCGGTTCCTGATCTACCGCCGCGCCGCAGCCGCCGCAGAACCGATCCCCCGATTGGATGGGATGTCCACATTTTCTACAATACATTACATTGTTCCTCCGTTTCTGCCCTATCTATTCTTTGATCTGCCGATCCAGTTCTTCTTCCGTGTAGATTCTGCCGCTTTTGGACATCGACATACGAATCACGCCAGGCGCTTCCGCCGATCTCACATCCCCATTTCCCGGTTCCGGCTCCGGCTCATTCTCCTGGTCAGGAGCTATCTTTTCCTCGGAGACTTCATCGTCCGCATCCCCCGCCGCAAAGACCATTCCCTCTGACCTCGCTGCCCCGTTAAATTGCTGGCCCTCGGCCAGATTCTTTAATCGCTCATCGATTTGTTTCAGAGTATCTAATTGCTGGTTGGTCTTCCAATACCATAAGCGCAGTCCTCGGAGCAAAATCCATAGAACGAGAAACACTATAATAACCGCCGTGATAACAAACGGCGGTGAATCGATTTCTAACCCCAGTGACTCAAAAAAGGTGTTGAGCTGTTGGTAAAAAACGTCCATTGACCTTCCTCGCTTTTTAAGCTTTCTATTATTATAATACACAACGTGGTCAATAGCAATTTTTTTGTCGTGCCATAAACGATCTTAACGCAGTCTTTGCAATGAAAAACGATCGGGTACACCCGCTCTATGATATGGAGAGATATTTTGGGGATGGGCGAAGCGCCGAACCCTGCCGACGCTTTGCCTGTCCCTTTGAAATGGGCCGATCATGGCCGGTTTCATAGAGTCGGACGCAAACTAGAAATTGCTGTTGCTGCTTTCGTCCTTGTACTGATTGCTTGACCGGTCGTTTGCCCGGTTGCTGGTCTGATTCGACTGGCGATTCTGCTTGCTCTGGTTGGAGCTGTTGGAGCCGCTGGTCTGGTTAGACTGATTGCTGCTGTTCTGATTGCTGTTCTGGCTGTTGTTGTGACAATTCTGGCTGCTGTTGTTCTGGTTGCTGTTGTTGCTGTTGTGGCAGTTTTGGCTGCTGTTGTTTTGATACTGGTTTTTGTTGTTTTTCATTTCTAATCCCTCCTCGCTATCTATTGTGTTCAAAAGCTCTCATTCTATGAAAGGAAAATGGAGGGAAATACGAAAAAATTTAAAATAACCCGTTGACATTTAGCCTGTCCGGTGCTATATTATTAAATGCGTCAAATCGCTTTAAAAAATGAAATGTGCATCCTTAGCTCAGTTGGTAGAGCACCTGACTCTTAATCAGGGTGTCCAGGGTTCGAACCCCTGAGGGTGTACCAAGAAAGACAAAATGACAATTCTTTGGGGTTGTCATTTTGTTTTAAAACCAGCAATGCCATATTTAAAAGGAAAAAGCTTGCCGCCGGGTAAACGTCTGTGATTCATTCCATTAGGCCTTTGAAGGAATGAAGAAGGGGCGTTTTATTTTATTTAAGAAAGAGGTGCCAACATGTTTCGAGAAATGCGTCGCAAAAAACAGCTTTTGTCGCCGGAGGATACTCTTGAAATCCTGGAAAAGGGTTCCGCAGGAGTATTGGCCGTGTCCGGAGACGACGGTTATCCTTATGCCGTTCCGCTGAGCTATGTGTACCACGATCAGAAAATTTACTTTCACAGCGCTAAGACGGGCCATAAGCTGGACGCCATCGCCGGGAATGAAAAAGTGTCCTTTTGTGTCATCGATCGGGATGACGTGGTTCCGGAGGAATACACCACCCATTTCCGCAGTGCCATCGCCTTTGGAAAGGCCCGCGTTTTAGAGGAGGACGAGAAACGCGGCGCCCTGGAACTTCTGGCGGCCAAATATTCTCCGGATCACGAGGAGGGACGGCGGAAAGAGATCGACCAGGAGATCAAGCAGGTCCGCATGATCGAGCTTTCCATCGATCATTTGACCGGCAAGGAAGCCATCGAGCTGGTAAAAATGAAAAAAACGGCCTCCAAGCAGCCGATTTTTTAAATCAGACTTTTGAAGGCCGGTTTCCATTCCCTATCCCGCAGCTCGCGGCGTCTTTCTCCACTCAATCTACCAAATGGCAGGCGACGAAATGACCGGAGGAAATTTCCCGGTATTCGGGATCCGTATTGTGGCACTTTTCCATGCAGCAGCTGCATCTGGCCGCGAAACGACAGCCGGGCTTCACGTCGATGGGACTGGTGACCTCCCCGCGGATCAGTTCCGGCGTCTGACCTCGATACTTCAAGTCCGCCTTGGGAATCGCGGATAAAAGCGCCTTGGTATATGGATGCAGAGGATTGTGGAACAACTCGTCCGAGGAACAGAATTCCACACATTTTCCCAGATACATGACCATGAT